>NZ_BKFU01000076.1:0-14201 GCF_008980265.1 Acinetobacter sp. TUM15064
ACTGATAATCGCGGCTGTAGTGGGGTACTCGGTTTGGCAGGTATTGAGAGAGAGTGGTGGTTATGAAAATTATAAAAAACTAAGAGCCGAAGAGTTGAAGCCGAAAATAGTAAATAATAAGGCAGTGGATTATAAAAAACCTGTACCACCAAGGATGCCTGTTATGAACGTTGGTGTTTCTGCAAAAGGGAAGTATAAACTTGAATATGATGGTGCTTATGATTTTGAATCATATCCATTTGAAATTGTAGGTGAAGCATCGTACCAATCTAATATTGAGCGTTTTGCAGTTAAGCGAGATGGTATAGGCAGTTTTACTGAAGTACAAGCAAGAATAATTAGAGATCTTAATAATAGTTATGATAAAAATGCTACCAAAGTGGATATTAATGGCTTAACTGTTGGGTATTTTGCTCGGAATAATGCTGAAAGCTGGGTTAAACTTTTAGCCAAACTCAATATGCCAGATAATTGTGCAGTGTATGTTGATGCTGTCATTGTTGGTGGTGGCAGTAAAGATCATAAGTTTGGTGTTAGATTAGATATGCCTTCGAGAGTGGCAAATTCGGCAAAATATATAAAATTGATTTAAAGGTTCAGCATGAAGAAAATTATTTTATTAGCATTTGTTGTGGGTTTAGTTGGTTGTGGAAAGTCAGAGGCTGAAAAAGCTAAAGCAAAAGCTGAAATGACTGAGATAAAAGTTAATAGACTGGGTCGAGAAAGAGTTCAGCAATTTCTTAAAGATGCAGATTCAGCAAAGTTCAGAAATGAGGTTGCATTTTGTGGTGAGGTTAATGCAAAAAATGGATTTGGTGCATTCACTGGGTTTAAAAAATATATAGCTGCAAGTGAGCAAATAGTGATTATTGAAGGTGATATTCCAGCACCTCAATTCAATGAATATTGGCAAAAATACTGTATAAGTTATGCAAAATAACTTATTTACGATTTTTAAAAACCGCTATCTAGGCGGTTTTTTTACGTCTAGAGGAAAATATATGGCTACTCCGCTTGGAACGCTAACACTTGATTTAATTGCAAAGACTGGTGGTTTCACTGAGCCAATGAAAAAAGCTGGTGATACTGCAGAGCGAGAATCGAAACGTATTGAAAAGAGCACTGGCTCTGCGCTCGAAATGATTAAAGGTTTAGGTGCTACGGCTTTAGCTGGTTTTACTGTAGGCACAGTGATCAGTATAGCGGATGAATATTCTCAAATGGCTGCGCAGATCCGCAATGCAACCAGTAGTCAGCAAGAGTATGACCAAGTTCAAAAGCATCTTTTAGAAACGGCAAATACCACATATCGTTCTTTGAAAGAGGCCCAACAAGTTTATTTGGATGTTGGCGGTGCATTGAAAGCTTATGGTGAAACTACAGAGCGTTCTTTGCGAATTACAGACAGCTTATCGTTTTCATTTACCCATAATGCAACGGCTGCGGATAAAGCGGCCAGCGCAACAGATGCATATATGAAAAGTATTTATAGCGGTAAGGTTTCAGGTGATGCTTGGATTTCAATTTTATCTGCTATCCCGAGTATTGTTGCTGATTTATCAAAAAAATTGAATAAATCTGAAGCTGATATTTTGTCATTGGGTAATGCTGGAAAATTGAGCACAAAAGATTTGAATAATGCGCTTGATGCTAGTCGTGAAAAAAGTGAAGCTCTGGCCAATAACATGAGCAATTCCTTGCCAGATGGTTTAAGCAATGCGCGAAATGGTTTTTTAGTACTGGCGGGTACGATTAATGAAACTTATGGCGTAACCAATACTATGGCGGCCGGATTGGGTGTTATAGGTGATACAGCAAAACTCGCAGCAGATAACTTGGATGTTTTAGGCAATGTAACTGCGGTTGCAGGTGCGTACCTTGTAGGTTCATATATTCCAGCAATAGCTTTGGGTGCAAAATCATTAGCGACAGATACAGCTGCAAAAGTTAGTAATGTTATGGCTACGCGAGCAAAAACCTTAGCAGACTACGAAATTGCTAAATCAAATTTAGCAGCTACAGCAGCAATGGTTAAGTCTATGGGGCCTATTAATGCACAAACTGCAGCAATGATGGCGAATGCACGTGCTTCATACCAGCAGGCAGCGGCGGCAAAAGCATCAATGCTTAGTTTGCGCGGAGCCTTATTGGGGCCTGTTGGGTTGGGAATTGCTGTAGCTGGTGTGGCAGCAGGTTATCTTTTAATGAAAGATAATGCTGAAAAAGCAACGGCTTCAATTGATACACAGGGAAAATCTGTCAGCGAATTGGTTGTCAAATATCGAGAACTGAATACACTGCAGAGAGATAATGAAGCAAAAGCTTTGGCAGATCAAATTGAAGATTTGGGTCTTAAGTATCGAGTCGCATCATCAGATCTTTATTCATTTATGGAAGCTTTGCCAGTTTCGGATGAAAAAATTGCGACATTCAGCAAATTGAATAGTGAACTATCACAAGGTCGGATGACCAGTGATGAATATTATCAAGCTGTTAAGAATGTCAATATTTTGACTGATGATCAGCTAAATAAGGTTCGTGGGTTACTGGGTGGTTATGTTGAAGCTAAAAGCAAATTTAAAGATGCGGAATCTGCGCAAAATGCTTTTAAAACCGCATTAAGCGGTGTCACAGGTGAGGTTAAGAAGCAGGCAGGTGAAGTTGCGGTTTTGTCAGAAGAGCTAAAAAAACTTTTAGAAGACAATAGCGTGGTTGCCTACAAAAACAATCTTGTTGGGAGCATTGTTTCAAGCACAAAAGTCGATCCTAAATTGGCTGAATACATATATGAAATGCGCAAAGCAGCTGGCATTTTAGGTACGAGTAAAAGCCTGACTGAGGATCAAATAAAATCGGTTCGTGAACGCTGGCAATCAGAAAAAAATCTAAATAAAACAATTGATGAGCGTAATAAGCTGGAGGAGAAAAACAAGAAGCTTGTTGAGGCTCAAGGCAATGCAATGAAAGTGAATGCTCTGGTTGCATCCAATGCAGCTAAATATAACTTCAAAGGCATTGAAGCAAAAAATGGCCTGCCGTCTGGGTTGCTTTCTGCAGTTCATATGCAGGAATCTCGCGGTAATGCCAATGCTTATAATAAAAGTTCTGGCGCTGCAGGTGGTTTTCAGTTTTTATCTGCGACAGCAAAGCAATATGGTGTAAGTGACCGCTATAACTTAGCCCAAGCTGCTGAGGGTGCTGGTAAATATTTGGCTCATTTACTTAGTCTGTTTAATGGAGATATTGAAAAGGCAATCAGTGCATATCATGCTGGGGAGGGCAATGTTCAGCGTGGCACAAATATTGGGCCTATTAACAGACAGTATGTGAAAAATGTTAAAGGTTATATGGGCGGCGCAAGCGGTGCCTCATTTACTGAAGATTATTCATTTGATGATTGGGTACAAGAGCAGGAAAAAATCATCATTGAACGTGAGCGAATTGCTGAAAAACAGAAGCAACTGAATATTGAGGTTGCAGATGACGCAGTTCGAATTAAACAGCAATTAGCTGATAAATTTGAGGAGATAGATAAGGCTGGATTTAGTGATACAAAAGCAAGTGAACTCAAAGCTCAGTATCAAAAGCGTGCTGATATTGAAATTCAAGTTGCGCAAGCAGCACAAGCTGACAAGTTATCTGCTTATTCTGATTATATGAAATCAGAAGAGCAGCTAATTAATGAAAGCTATGCTCGCCGCCAGCGTGATTTGAAATTAGATATTCAGTTAACCACTGATCAGTATGCTGAAGCATCACTTCATCTTGAAAAGCAACGTCAACAAGAGCTTCAGCGAGCACGTTGGCATGCGCTAGAACTGCGCCAAACCTTAGAAGATTCAATCATAAGTCTTTCTGGTGGCGCTGATGATATTTTTGCGAAATCTACGATGACTCCACAAGAATATTCTCAGTGGAGTCTGGAAAGTGATCGTTCAAAGGCTCAAGTAGCTTTGAAGAACGATCGTGTGAATGTTGAGCGAGACATTATGACGAGTGATACTTACACGACAGATGATGAGCGTTATGAAGCACTTTTGCAGGCACATCAAGAATACCGTGATGGGTTGTATGCAATTGATCTTCAATATGATCAAAGCGTTAAAGATTTGGCTCAAAGTCAAATGCTTCAACAGTTGGAGATGTGGCAAGGCATTTTTTCAAGTGGGCAGACGACTTTTGCACAATTAACTCAGTCAGTTAAAAACAATGCTGGGGAGCAATCAACGGCTTATCGTATAGCATTTGCTGGTCAACAATCGTTTTCTATTGCTTCGTCACTGGTTGCCGCATGGACTGCATATACGCAGGCTTTTGCTGATCCGAGTGCAATGACTTTGCCTCAAAAGTTCGCGGGTGGTACTGCTGTAATGGGTGCATTAATGCCAGCAATTGCAACAATTTCATCTATTGGAATTGATGGTATGGCTCATAACGGTATTGATAACATTCCCAAAGAAGGCACATGGTTATTAGATGGTGGTGAGCGAGTGTTAAATCCTCAGCAGAATAAGGATCTAACGAATTATCTTGCAAATAAGCCAAATCATCAGCAATCCCAGCCCATTGAGAATAGCCTTAGGGTAATCATGGTCAAAGATGAGGATGAAGCCAAAGATATGCTTTATAGCGCTGATGGGGAAAAGGCTTTCCTTTATCATATGAAACGAACTGGATATGCTAAGAGATAACCGGCCTTAATAGGTCGGTTTTTTTATACCTGTAATTCGAGGACAAAATGAAAATACAAACCCAATATGGTGAGGTGCATGTATTAACAAATTGCCCTCTATTAAATTCAACTGAGCGACTGGAATTCAAAACCGAAGTTCATGAGGCTTATGACAGCAGTGAGGATCGTTATATCCAGCGGGATGCTCCAAGGCAGGTTCTCAGCTTCAATTACGTGAATATGCAGAAAGCGATGGGCGACATCTTCCACATGCTCTATGCCAACTTGCGTAAACAGTGGGGGATTCCATTGCCCCAGTTCAGGCAGCCTATTCCTGATCTTGAGGATAGTGATTACATCCCACTGTCAACAGCAGCCCATATAGCCGACCTTAGAGTCGGTTTTGCTTTAATTGAATCAGCAACAGGTTTTCAGGTTGTTGAGATTACAGCTGTGGGCCGATACCTCATTACTCAGGAAGAAATTCGAGATCCTGAAACGGATGAAATTGTTCAAGCCTTAGAAACTGAATATCAGGATGGGTTTCGATTGGCCCAGAATGTCACTGTATCAAATGCTTCAATCCTGCCGCTGCGGATTTGCATCATCGAGGGTGATGCATCGATCAGCACAGGCGGGTTCTGGTCAAATTCAAGTGTGGTTTTTCGGGTGTTGGCTGAAGATTCACCCGAACATGCGGGAGACATTCCAGAGCAGTACCAGGGCGAAGATATTTATTTTAAAGCATTGCTTTTGGATGGCAGTGCTTTAGAAATGACGCTGATGCAACACCAAAACATTGTGGATGCTGATGTGGGTGGGTTTCAGGATTTCACCCACTGGAAGAAACCACGCTACTTAAAACCGTTTAAGTCTGTGTTGAAAGGATGGGATCAATATAGCGAATACCGCCGATTCCTATTTCGGCGCATGGGTCGTTATCAAGCCTTTTGGATGCCTTTGTATGAGAAGCATCTCAACATTTTAAACACGGCAAATATCACCACCTCACTGAGCACCAACACTAAGTACTTGCTTGAAGCTGATCGTAAACATATTGCCGTGAAGCGTAAAAACGGAACGTGGACCGCACATGAGATTACCGCGAAAACTGGCGGATCTTTAACGGTTTCACCAGCGATCAATGCACACCGTAACGACATCAAAACCATTTGCTATTTGGGCTTACACCGTTTTGATGCAGATCAAATTGAATTCCAGTTTTTAGGCGCACAGATTTCACAAGTGACTGTGCCCATTGTTGAGCTTACATCATGAGAAACAGAGCCGAGTTATATCAACTCAAGCATGCTGCACGTGCTTGGTATTTTACGGATCAGCGAAAAGCAATCACACATGCTGGGATTGAGTATCTGCCGATCCGTGGCTTACAACGCACAGCGATTGAAGATGAAAGTATTGATAAATGTGATACTGAAGTGACCTTTCCGCAGATGCATTTACTCAATGCTGAGGGTGAAGATTTGGCAGCAATCTTCGCAGGCAAGATATTCTATGGTGGTGTGACCATTACCATCCTTGAGCTTTATCAAGGTGAAACACTGGTACTGCATGAAGGCCGTGTCACACAGCCCAAGTATGATGAAGATGCTGATACATTGACCTTGGTTTGTGAAACGGGTGAATCTTACCTAAACCGCAATATTCTGACACGTAAGTTCCAGTACTCTTGCCCAAACTCGATTTATGACCGATGGTGCGGGCTCAAGTTTGAAGATTGGGCCTTTGACATTACCGTCACTGCAATCAGCGGGTTAAATGTCACATTCACCGTTAATCCGACGCAGGTGCTTGATGCAGAAGGCAATCCAATGTTTGATGAAGAAGGACAACCCGTGATGGAAACCAAGTCTTATCCAGATCAATGGTTGGATTTGGGGTTGATGCTGAAAGGTGGTGTACATACCTTAATCACGACTAGCAGCGAGAATAGCTTCACGTTGTACCGTCAGCATGTCGGTTTAGCGGTGGGTGATGTATTTCCTGTTGTACCGGGTTGTGATCAATCTAAAAAAATGTGTGATGAGAAGTTTAACAATTGGGCGCGTTATGCCGGGCATCAATTCATCCCGAACAGCAACCCAATCTATACGCAATTGATTAAGTAAGCGAGGTGTCGAATGGTTATTGCACCCTGGGTGATTTACGCCATGCTTGCGCTAATGGTAGTCACAATGGCTTACAGCTATTACGCCATACGCAAAGCCCAAAAGAAGAACCAACAAACAGCCAATCAATTAGACGGCACCATCGCTGATGAAGGTGTTTCCTTTTCAGACGTAGCAGGTAGTCCTCATATGTATGGAAACATCACCCATATTTGGGGGCATGCGACAACGGATATCAAACAGAAAGGTGGCAAGTGAAGATTTACATGTCAGATATACGTCAAGCTGGAATGTGTGCTCGCGGATCGCGGGCATTTTTTTTATCTCAGGGTTGGGATTGGATAGCCTTTCTTGAAAACGGCATTGATATTGAAATTGTTGAACAAACCAATGATGCCATGGCGCAGCAAGTTGTGGAGTATGTAAAAAATGGGCGGAAGCAGTAGTCAAACAATTGGTCAACGATACTTCGCAAAACTCACCAACTTTATTGGTAATCCGATTGAAAAGTTGATTGGGATTAACTTTGATAACCGTGGTTGGCTTTTTAAACCTGATAATGGAGAAAGCTTTCTGCGTGTAGAAAGCCCAAATTTATATGGGGATAAAGAGGGTGGTGTTGCTGGATTTATTGATATTCATACAGGTACTGCTGACCAGCTGCCTAATGCGACTTATAGCGCTGACTTTTCAAAGGTGTCTGGTTATCCCTTTCAGTCTTATTTGTTGTTCCGTGGCCTTGGTAAAAAAACAGAAACAACTGTAACGGCAAGTGGCGTTGTACAGAGCACACCAAAGCACTACAACAACTCGTTTTACCATGGCAATTCGGGTTATATGAAAGAGATGTTGCTTTGGCCAATGCGAATACATGTTCGTAATGATGGGCGACTACAGTGGTATGACGAAAAGGCGGAAATTAATAAAATCCGTGTTGAAATCGATCCAGATACCATGCGCTTAATGACTATGCGCTTGGATGTCACTACGGAGGCAGGCACTCAAACAACTGTAGGTCGTACAACATCATTAAGTAATTGGCGTTCCGAGCTAGTGGACCGATATGCGATTGATTCAATCCAATTATCAGATGTAGGTAGCGCATGGAACAGTAGTACGACAAATCCAGTTTATAAGGGCAACTGTGTGGGGCGTGCACAGATTAAATTTTCAGAAAAGTGTGAGTTTATATTTCGTGTTTTTTTTCATACAGATTCGAGTGATGCTTATCCGTATACGCCAAAATTCAGCGTTGAACCAGCATCTGAAATTCTTAGTTCAAGTTATGAAACTGGTGTATATGGAACATCACATGAATACATTTTTAAGATGGCAGGTGGTGAAGCAAGCATAGTTGCAACGGTTGAGCCTCATTTATTTGCTTCATCATCAAGTTCGAACCGTATGTTCCCTTTCAATGTCACAGTATTTTATCCAAATAATTACCAATCACAGCTCACAAAATTTGGCGAAATAAATCCAATTCATAAAATTCGTGAAATTCTGACCGATGACACAGCAATGAATAAGCCTGAGTCTGATGTTAATGACGTAAATTTCAAGAAAGCAGCAGATCGAATTTTTGATGAAGGTCTTGGAATCTCATGGGCTATCACTGATAAATCTTGTATCGAGGCTATTAATGAATTGTGCGGACATATTGAAGCAGGTGTAAGGATTAATCGACAGACCGGCATTTATGAAATGGTTCTATTTCGTGATGATTGGTTTGCTGATGATGAAATTCACACTTTGCCTGTCAATAAAATTAAAAGCATGCAGTTGGATGGGGCTGTCTCCGCAGATGAGCTGATTAATCAGCTCAATGTCAGTCACTACAATCGTGATGCAATTAAGAGCTCATCTTTTTCAGTAGCTGAAAATGCGGCAATTCGCAACTTGCAGGGTCTTGTAAATTCAGAAGATGTCAAATTCCCATACTACACAAACCAGCGTAACGCAGCTGTAGTTGCTCAGTGGAAGTTGAAACAAATGTCTACACCAGTATGGCAAGGAACCTTGACTACGGGCTTCTATGAGGCTCGCAAATGGAATCGTTATGACTTATTAAAGTTAGCATGGCCGAAGAGATGGAACGGAACAATCTTGGTTCGAATCATGAAAATCAATTTAGGTACGGGAACAGAGGTATCTATTGATTTTGTTGAGGTCGTCCCTTATTCGAATATGCTCTCTTCAAATATTGTGATTGATACACCCGTTGATACCACACCGAAACCTCCACAGCCTGCCTTGTTTAAGGCGTTTGAATTGTCATATTTAGAAGCAGTTCAACTGAATGGACAAAAAGCAGTAGATGATGCATTGGCATATAACCCTGATGGTGGTTATGTCGCATGCATTGCGCAAAGGCCGCAAAGTAATTCATTGAGTGCACTACTGTACACGGACCAAGGCAATGATTATGAGCGAACAGCGACGATAGCCTATTGCGAAACGGTTGAGCTTGATCAGAATATTTCACCCATCAATTCGGCTTTCATTGTAAGAGATGCAGGTGAAATTGATATGGTCAGCACGGGCACTCAGATTACAGTGAATAACGAGATCATGGTCTATCAATCTTATGATCAGCAAACAGGATTACTCACAGTAAAGCGTGGGGCATTCGATACCATCCCTCAGAATCACTTGGTAGGGAGTGTGCTGTATTTTGCAGATGATTTTGTTGCGGTAGATCCGACTGAATATGTCATTGGGGAAATCATCAACGTAAAAGCGCTGACGACTACCCCAAGTGGAATTTTAAATATTGATGATGTTGATCCACAACCTGTTGAGATACAAGTACGTGCAATTCGTCCATATCCACCTGCAAATGTAAAAATGAATGATGCATATTTCCCTGAAACAACAGTCATTTCTAATGACATTGTTTTGACCTGGGTGCATCGAAACCGCTTACAGCAAACAGGGGGTGAAATTTTAGGATTCTACGAAGGTGGGGTCACATTAGAAACAGGTGTGACTTATTCAATTGAAATCAGTGCGAATGATACGGTACTTCATCATGCAACAGAGATTAATGCGAATAGCTATGTCATTCCTTCTGCTGTTTTAATTCAAAACAAAGCACACAGACTAAGAATATGGTCAGTTCGAGATAGCTATACATCTTTCAGCGTCTTTGAGCATTCATTCTTTGTTGAATCTGCCAGCTTAATTCTTACAGCGACTACAGATGGCAAATATGTTTCAGGAAACACAGTTCCGATCGCAAACATCACGATTAATGTCGATGAATCACTGACTGCAAATTTAAGTTTTGATGGAACAGGGATCTCAGGAAAGGCTGAACCTGGTGCAACGATTACGATTGAGATTGAGGAATAAGAATGACAACCTATACGGGAGTAGCAGATTCAAACGGGGACTTTATAGTCCCTTTTTTGTCTGCGTATACAAGCGGTCAAAAAGTGACAGTGACTGCTGAAAAAGATGCCGCAACAAAAACCATTGAATTGTTTGCTCCATCCGAAGTTGTGGGCGGAGGTGTGATTCAGTTTTCAGGAAATATGAATAATTTCCCGCTTAATGTGGGGGTAATTACACTCACTGGTGAGATTGCGGGTGTTATTCAAGCAAACGCATTAAGGGCGACTACTCAAAGTGATCATATTTTTTTTCGAGCAACAGGCTTCATACTAAAAGGAGATGTTACAGAAATTGGTGATTATGCTGTTAGCGATTGGCGTTATGCGTCACGCTTAGAACTTCCAAATACCTTGACGAAAATAGGACAGTATTCCTTTGCGAATTTTGGATCTTCAGCTGTAATCGCTTTCAATTGCATATTACCCAATAGCGTCAACGTGCTCCTTAACTATTGTTTCTATTATGCTGGATTTACAGGTTTTGATATTGGTTTAGGAGTGACCACGATTCCAGCTTATGCATTTGGCTACACAGGAAAACTGGAAAATTTTAACTATCGAAACGTAACGACGGTCAAGGGTTCGGCTTTTTACAATTCAAACCTTAAATATAATCTGATTCCAGACACTGTTACTACCATTGAAGGTGGTGCTTATCAATATACAAAGTCGGTTGAGGTTAATACGGGAAATGGTATTACCCAAATAACCGCATTTGCTTTTGCAAGTAATACCTTATGCCAGAAATTTACGATTGGTCTAAATGTCAGCAGTATTTTAGCAAGTGGGCTTGCCAGTCTAAGTGCGTGTAATGAATTGATTTGCTTACCGATCAGCCCACCTTCATTAACTAACGCTTCAGCATTGAATGGTTTAAAAGCCACGTGTGTGATTAAAGTGCCTGCTGCTTCATTAACTGCATATCAAGCAGCAGCCATTTGGTCAGCGTATTCTGCCCAAATGGTTGGGATCTAAAGCTATTACTGCACCTTCGGGTGCTTTTTTATTAAATTAGGGGAAATAAATGGAACCAGTGTCCACAAGTGGTTTTGCTGCGTTTTTAAAGTTCTACGGTGCAGCGATTATGGTCACATTAGCGATAGCACTTGTTGCAACGGTTGTCATCATGATGCGTTTGCCACGTTCACCACAAGAGTGGGCCGTGGGTTTGATTTGTACGGTTGTATCCAGTCTGACTGGTGGTGCTTTCATCATCGTGAAATGGGGGCTACATGAGTGGGTAACAGATATTTGGGGAATGATTGCTTTGGGTGGCTTCTTCTTTGTATGTGGGTTACCGGGTTGGGCTGTGGTGCGGTGGACTTTTAACTTCATCAATAAACAGGAGGGCAAAACCATCATTGAGGTGGTTAAGGAGCTTAAAGAAGCCAGAGAAGATTTGAAGAAATAACGCACCAACTATATGCCGCCTTAGGGCGGTTTTTTAATACCTGAAGGAAAGTGAAATGAAACTAATTGAAAATTGGCAACAGGCTTGGAAACTCAAGTCAGTACAAGTAGGCGCAGCAAGCGCCTTTTTTTATGCCTTGATTTTATTATCAGAGCAGTTTTTAGGTGTGTGGAACGTAATCCCACAAGAGCTGAAAAATAAGATCCCAGAAAACATTGCTGAGTGGGTTGGGGTGTTTGTTGGTGTGGCTATGGTGCTTGCACGTTTGAAGAAACAGCCTGAAATTCATCCTGTACCAAAACTATTAGGCTTTGCCACGTTACCCACAAATTCCATTACATTTGATCAGGCCTTTCAGCGGTTGATTGGTCATGAAGGTGGTTATAGTGATGACAGACGCGATCCAGGTAACTGGACTGGTGGGAAAGTTGGAGTAGGTACGTTAAAAGGTACAAAGTATGGCTTAGCTGCTAACACCTATCCAAACCTTGATATTAAAAATCTCACATTAGCCCAAGCCAAAGAGATTTATAAAAAGGACTGGTGGGATAAATTAGGCGGTCACGGTCTGCATTCAGCTATTACTTTTCAGCTTTGGGACTTTGCAATTAATGCTGGGAAGAAGCGAGCAATCATTGAGCTACAACAAGTTGCTGGTGTGACAGTAGATGGAGTTATTGGTCCAAAAACAATTGCGTCTGTGAATGCTTTGGATCTGAATGATGTATTGCTCAGCCTGACTGCAGAACGATTGAAGTTTTATACATCACTTTCAACGTGGCTAACATATGGAAAAGGTTGGACGAATCGTGTAGCGGACAACTTGAAATATGCTGCGCAAGATAACTAACCTTCAATAGCTATGCATTCTACCTTCAGAGTGCACAGCGCTTTCGTTTGAATAAAGATTCACATCACCGTCTCTGTTTGGAGTGCGGGTTGAAAAATTCCTAAGGGCATTTTTTTATGGGTTAATATATTTAATCATTTCAGAATTTAAGCTATTAAAGGATCTTTCAAACTCACGTAATAACTCAGAATAAGATACCTGTTTTGTTTGCTTGTTTATAGTGATGGTTATTTTATTATCAATGATTCTTATGATTTTCATAAAATTAGCTAATTGGATTTGATCCATTTTTTCATCATTTAAATACAATGCTATGTATGGTGAACCTTCATGGTGTTTAAGAATTTTTAGAATATATATATTATAAACTTGTTCGTTCGTCCAGGATAAAAGAGCAAGGGATTCTTGAAAATCTTCATAAATACATTTAAATTTACTTGTTGGAATCAGTAGGCTAATAAAGCTTGAAAGATAATGAGCGGATTTATCATTTTCTGATATTTTCAAGAAATCTACCTTATCTAATCTTAGAATAGTGTAGTTTTCATTTTTATTATATTCTTCATAAATATTAAGAATTTGACTGCTTTGTGAGAAAATTGATTGGTATATATCAAAAACAGAAGCAGAAAACTTTTCAATATATTCTTTCTCTAACTCATATTTTTTTTGCTCCCTCCAATCATTAAATAAATTGGCTGCAATTATCGCGGCTCCCATTGTAGCTAAAAAAGACAGAAAAGAAGCACTGACAGACCAAGCTTCTTTTAATGCATCTTTAATGTCGTTGTGCAAAAACAAGATAAAGGTTACAAAAAAGAAAATAACGATAAGATAGGAAATTGTTCCACAAACTCTAATAAGTAATGATTTTATGTCGGTATTCATATTCTCTTAAAAATAAAAAACTTATATCAGTTTTTCTATTTCCTAACAACCTTAGCACCTTTCCAAAATTCCCCACGTCTACGCACTAGAAATGAACTTGCTATACTTTCTGCGTGAAATACTTTGGCATCATCTTTGTTATCAACCCAAAACCATTCAGGTTGATAAACCTGTTGGACATCTGAAAAGTCATCATATTCCATAATTTCTTGTGTTGCATCTCGATAGGCAAGCCACTTGCCATCTTTGGTGATGTAAGCCATTAAAACCTCACAAATAATTGAGTTAAATAATTGATATGGTATATATGTATCATTAAGTTTAAGTTTTGAGTAGTTCTATGCCTAGTCATCATTTTTTGTTTACATATTCTGTTTCTCCTGTTAACGAGAATTTACGAAGCCATAGGGATAGTTCAGATGATATGAGAAGAAAAATAGCTAAAATTAAACAAGTATCGTGGAATAAATTGACTTTGGTTGAGACTGCATTTATTGGAGAGGTATATTTAATTCGAGGAACAACTGATGATAAGAGAGCGGAAGCGCAGGATGACATTTATAAAGTAATAGAAGCGCTATTGAGAGAGCATCAGGCTTATGCACAAGTAAGGGTGGATATAGCTTTGATGGTAGATGGTCTTGGTGAGTGTATAGAGTTTTGTGTTTAATCATAAAAATTTTAACTTTATAGAATTATCATGGTCATCAAATAGTTTTGCGACA
Organism: Acinetobacter sp. TUM15064; assembly: GCF_008980265.1. Classification (NCBI taxonomy): domain Bacteria; kingdom Pseudomonadati; phylum Pseudomonadota; class Gammaproteobacteria; order Moraxellales; family Moraxellaceae; genus Acinetobacter; species Acinetobacter sp. TUM15064. The sequence continues at coordinate 14,071 of NZ_BKFU01000076.1, forward strand.
TTTTTAAAGTCTGCGACAGAACTGCGTCTGTTCATTGATAAATATATGATTTTAATTTGTATATGCTTCCTTTGACATCGTAGAGGTCTCCAGTTCGAGTCTGGATATACCTACCAAAATTCGTTGATATT
>NZ_BKFU01000077.1:0-13780 GCF_008980265.1 Acinetobacter sp. TUM15064
ATAATGTACAAATAGCAATTGGAACTCAAGTGATTTCCAAGTACAATAGTTCGCTAGTCGAGGGATGCTGCGACTTTTTCACAGGTACATAAATGTGAAATCGCTAGGCTCGACGATCCGGTTCAAATCCCTTTTGAATCAACAACGGCATCCGCGAACTGAATGATCAATTTTTTATATTAGGAGATCGTGATGAACGCGGTTACTGCTTCATTTACAGATTACAAAGTTGCTGATATTTCACTCGCTGACTACGGCCGTAAAGAAATCAAACTTGCTGAAGCAGAAATGCCAGCACTTATGGGCCTACGTAAGCGCTATGCTGCTGCAAAACCACTTGCTGGCGCAAAAATCCTTGGTTGTATCCACATGACCATTCAAACTGCGGTTCTTATTGAAACTCTAGTTGAATTAGGTGCAGAAGTTCGTTGGACATCTTGTAATATCTTCTCTACTCAAGACCATGCTGCTGCGGCAATTGCGGCTTCTGGTGTTCCAGTATTTGCTTGGAAAGGCGAAACTGAAGAAGAATATGTATGGTGTTTAGAACAACAAATCAATGTGAATGGTACGCCTTGGGATGCCAACATGATTTTGGATGATGGCGGTGACTTAACTGCTCTTATTCATGAAAAATATCCAAATGTATTGGCTAAAATTCACGGTATTACTGAAGAAACCACCACAGGTGTTCAACGTCTACTTGAAATGTGGAAAGACGGTTCTCTTAAAGTTCCTGCGATCAACGTCAACGATTCAGTAACGAAATCTAAAAACGACAACAAATACGGTTGCCGCCACTCACTAAACGATGCGATTAAGCGTGGTACAGATATGCTTTTATCTGGCCGTCGTGCACTTGTCATCGGTTACGGTGACGTAGGTAAAGGTTCTGCTCAATCTCTTCGTCAAGAAGGCATGATTGTACGTGTAACTGAAGTTGACCCAATCTGTGCAATGCAAGCATGCATGGATGGCTTTGAGGTTGTTGCTCCGTACAAAAACGGCGTTCAAACGGGTAAAAAAGAAGACATCAATCTTGACCTTCTTCAAAACACTGACTTGATCGTAACGACAACGGGTAACTACCACGTATGTGACGCGGCAATGTTAGATACATTAAAAGCAGGCGCAGTAGTGTGTAACATCGGTCACTTTGATACTGAAATCGACACCAACTACTTACGTGGTTACAAATGGGTTGAAGTGAAGCCACAAGTACACCAAGTATATCGTTCTGAAAATGACAGTGATTACCTAATCCTGCTTTCTGAAGGTCGTCTTGTGAACTTGGGTAATGCAACAGGTCACCCTTCACGTGTCATGGATGGTTCTTTTGCCAACCAAGTCTTAGGTCAAATGCACTTATTCGCGGAAAAATTTGCGGATCTTGCAGAAGATCAAAAACAAGCAGCAATCCGTGTAGAACTCCTTCCTAAGAAATTAGATGAAGAAGTTGCTGCGGCAATGGTTGCAGGTTTTGGCGGTGTGTTAACAACTTTGACTCAAGTACAAGCAGATTACTTAGGTGTTCAAGTTGAAGGCCCATTCAAATCAGACGCTTATAAATACTAAGTTTTATATTTCCCCTCATCCTAGCCTTCTCCCAATGAGAGAAGGGACTTTTCATTATTAATTCAATTTATAGTGAAAGTCCCCTTCTCCTGTAAAGCGAGTTTTAAGCACTGCTTTAAAGCTACGCGCAAGAGTGGGCTAGGAAGAGGTCTAAATAAAAAGCATTTATAAAAAGGATTTGAACATGTCGAAACACATTCCTATTTCTTTTGAGTTTTTCCCGACCAAAACGGATGCGGGCGCAGAGAAGCTCAAAGTCGTACATCAAGAACTACAACTCTTAAATCCAGAGTTTTTCTCAATTACTTATGGTGCAGGCGGTTCAACTCGTGAACGTACCTTAGCAGCCATTGCTGAATTTAATGGTAAAGGCACACCTGTTGCCCCTCACCTGTCTTGTATTGGTGATGACAAAGCACGTATTGCTGAGTTACTCGACATTTATAAAGATCAAGGTATTGACCGTATTGTCGCGTTGCGCGGTGACTTGCCTTCAGGTCAAGTTGGCCTAGGCGAATTGCCTTATGCTTCGGATTTGGTACGTTTTATTCGTGAACATTCGGGCGATCATTTCAAAATTGAGGTTGCTGCGTATCCTGAAATGCACCCTCAAGCAGATAGCTTTGACCAAGACATTCAACGCTTTTGCGACAAAGCCAATGCTGGTGCGAATGCCGCACTGACTCAGTTCTTCTTTAATCCAGATGCCTACTTCTACTTTGTAGATCGCATTCAAAAAGAAGGCGTGAATATTCCTGTAGCACCAGGCATTATGCCAATTATCAATGCCAGCAACTTAATTCGCTTTGCAGATGGTACAGGCGCTGAGATTCCACGTTGGATTCGTAAGCAACTGGCAACCTATGGTGACGATACCGCAAGCATTAAAGCATTTGGTCATGAAGTGGTTGTAAAACTATGTGAACGCTTAATTGCTGGTGGTGCACCAAGTTTGCATTTCTACACCATGAACACCACTGATCCTACCCGTCAACTTGTACTAGACCTCGGTTTAGCATAAGGATTTAAACCAGATTCACCCTATTTGAGAGTAAAACCGAATGCCTCGTTTTTTTATGGAAGCAGAACTCAATGTTGATCACACTGTCGAACTGACTGAAACGGTGTTTCATCATTGGGTCAAAGTTTTACGCGCTCAAGTCGGTGAAACGGCTACCTTGTTTAATGGACAAGGTGGCGAGTATGAAGTGACCTTAAGTGACGTTGCCAAAAAGTCAGCCTCAGTTCGGGTCACTGCTTTCAACCCAACCAATCGCACACCTGCGTTCAAAACTTTACTCGGTCAAGTCATGAGTAAAGGTGACCGTATGGACTATGTCATTCAAAAAGCGGTTGAATTGGGCGTTTCTGAGATTCAACTCTTAACATCTGAACGTTGCGAAATGCGTTTGAAATATGATCGTGACCAAAAGAAGATTGATCATTGGCAAGGTATTGCCATAGCGGCTTGTGAACAATGTGGCATGAACCTTGTTCCCACTATTCATGCTCCGGTCGGCTTAGAAAAATGGCTCGCGACAGAGTTACCAACAACTCGACTTGTGCTTGCACCAAACAAAGAAGAACTCGACGTTTTGGCAGAAGCGACCCCGAACATTGCGTTACTGATTGGCCCTGAAGGTGGTTTAAGTGAGGCTGAAATTACGACAGCCAATGACCACGGATTTATAAACTGGTGTATAGGCGAACGGGTGTTACGTACAGAGACTGCGCCAGTTGTCGCTTTAGCGATTCTAAATTACAAATTTAGTGATTTAAATCACATAAACGGTTGAGTCATCCTTTAGTTCTGTTAATATATTGCTTATTATGTACAACAATATTACCCGTTACTTATATCAAGACATAATTTGAGTTTATTTTTGTACTGTGTTTTTTTAACTTGAAAAACTCACAACTGAACATTTTTAGGTCATAAAAAAAATAAGGTTTCGCGATTCATGCCAGATATTTCTACAGAAAATCTTGATCGGCACTTGCAGACTGCGCAGATATCGCACTCCATTAGCCATATTCGTTTTCTTATTAGTAGCTTACTGATTCTTAATTTTTATATTTTCTGTACATATCACTATAATTTTTCTCAAGATTCTTTTTATTTTAACCTTTGGTTTTTCATTTCTGAGTTTATTTTGAGTATTTTATGGGTGATTAGCACAGTCTATTTCAAGCCAAGTAACTATTCAACTCATCCTGCACATCGTTGGATTCAAGGTGTTTGCTTAACCGTCGGCTGTCTAGTTGCGACTGGTGTTGTATGTATTTATTATTATCTACCCCAACAATCAGGTGATTTTAGTTTTGTTGACGCATTGGTTTTATCTGCACTTTTGGTCATTGTTACACAAACAGTCTGCTTAACCTATTTAACCCAGCGAATTAATTATTTCTGTCTAGTCTTTATTCCATCAATTACGCCCTATATCTTCTCTCAATTCATTTACTTTGATAACAATCACAATATTTTTCACCTTACCGTCAATTTTATTTTGATTGTGATATTACTCTGTGCCAATGCAACAAATCGTATCAATCAGCATTCCTCGCGCCTCTCTATTAAAAACCGCGAACTGAAAAAAGAAGCTGAAATGCAAGTGGCATGGACCGATGATCTTTGTAAACAATTACAAACAGAAGTGAATAAATCCAAGGAAATAGAGCAACAACTGCAACTGAATAATCAGTTACTGGAACAAAAAGTACGTGAGCGTACTTTTGACATAAATGAAATCAATAAAGATTTAAAAAACAAACAAGAAAACCTTTCTCTTGCACATAAAATTGCAGGTATTCGCCCTTGGGATTGGAATATTAAAGATCGTTTGATTTCACTAACCAATCACAAACAAGAAAAAGTCGTTAAAAACTCCACAGAACATCAAAACCAACTACAGTTTTTGATTCATCCAGATGACATTACATTATTTAAGTCGTCTATGAAAAGTCATTTACGGGGTCATTCAGATCGCTATGAAGCCACTTACCGTGTGCAACATAACAATGGGAAATGGTATTGGGTACATGACACTGGTCGTGTCATTTCCCGAGATCCTATGACACAAAAGCCTTTACAAATGGTGGGTATTCGACGTGATATTCAACATGAAAAAAGTAATCAGGAACGTTTACGACTCGCAGCAAGCGTACTTGAACAAGCAGAACAAGGTATTTTCATTCTTGATGAAGACCTGCGTTATATCGACGTAAACCCATTCTTTGAGCGTCTCACTGGGTTTAATGCCGCACACATAAATGGTAAACATCTATTTGATATTGTGGCCAACTATAAGTCGCATCAACGCACCACTCACAACCAAATCATTGCTCAGCTTTTGAAAAAAGGTGAATACGATGGTGAACTAGACGAAAAGTTTCTTTCAGGCAAAGAACTGTGTATTTGGATGCATCTAAATGCCATCACTGATGATCAAGATCGTGTGACCCATTATATTGGGATTGTGTCTGATTTAACTGAGCGTAAACTGCAAGAACAACGCCTTTCTTATTTAGAAAACTACGACACATTAACGGACTTACCTAACCGTTTTTATTATAACTATCAACTGCATCAGTATCTCGTCTCTCAAAAAGACAGTATTAAACAACTGGCAATTATTCGTCTCAATATTGACCGTTTCCGACCATTGAATGAATTTTTAAGCAACAATGGTGGCGATGAATTACTCCGTCAAGTTGCACAACGCCTTCGCTTAACCAATGCAGAAGCTCTAGTTGTTGCTCACTTAAACGGCGATGATTTTGCTATTGTCTATGAAATTTCACATATTCGGCCATCTATTCAACAGCATATTGAGCGAATTCATAAAGCGTTTAGCTTACCTTTTGACATCTTTGGTCAGGAACATATCATTACGCTTTCAATGGGAATTTCTCAATACCCTGAACACGGTCGCCAACTTGACTACTTAAATAACTGTGCAGAACAAGCATTGACCGAGGCAAAACGCCTTGGTGGCAATACAACCAAGTTTTATACTTTGAGTAATACAGTTGCTTTAGAAGAAGGGATTTATTTAGAACGTGATTTAAGGCTGGCAATACAAAACAATGAGTTGGTGGTCTATTATCAACCAAAAATCAATTTTCACGATCAAAAAATTTATGGTTTTGAAGCGCTAGTACGTTGGAATCATCCATCCAAAGGTATAGTTCCCCCTGGACTGTTCATTCCTATGGCGGAAAAAACCAGTCTAATTTCGGATATTGGGCGCATTGTCATCCTACAAACCGCAAAACAGATTCAAGAATGGAATAAACTTGGTTTCGAGGACATTTGTGTCTCTGTCAATGTGGTTGCACAACAGTTACAACGTGGTCAACTTCTCAAAGATTTGGATGAAGCGCTTCACCTTTATGGAATCAAAGGCAGTAGCCTAGAGTTAGAAATAACCGAATCCACCTTAGTAGAAAACTCTGTTGAAGTTAAAAATTTACTTGAGACCATCAAATCACGTGGCATCCACATTTCTTTGGATGATTTCGGTACTGGCTATTCATCCCTGTCCTATCTGACTGACTTCCCAATCGACACTTTAAAAATTGATCGCACATTTATTTCAAAAATTGGGCACAGCAAACAAGAAGCGATTGTCAGTGCCATGATTGCAATGGGGAAAGCCATGGGCATGACTGTCGTCGCTGAAGGTATCGAAACTGAGCAGCAACTAAACTACTTACAAAACCTTGAATGCGATATCGCTCAAGGTTACTTATTTTCCAAACCACTTGCCCAGCGTGACGCAACTCAGTATCTCAAAGATAACCTCGAACTGCCCGCTTATACATACTTAATATAAATCAGGTGGTTTTAGCTCTAAGTTTGACTTAAAAAGCATCAGCTATCACTGGGATATGCCAGCAACTAATGGTATATTCGGTCTTGTCTACTAAAAAACCACCAGCTCCGCTGGCTAACCCACGCTACAAAGAGATTCAGATGGACGATCAATCATTAAAACAGCAAGCTTTGTATTATCACGAATTTCCAACTCCAGGGAAAATCAGCGTTACACCAAGCAAGCAGCTGGTCAACCAACGTGACTTAGCTTTAGCTTATTCACCAGGTGTTGCTGCACCATGTTTAGAGATTGAACGCGACCCGTCTACTGCTGCGCTTTACACAGCGCGTGGTAACTTAGTTGCTGTGGTCAGTAACGGTACAGCCGTACTTGGCCTAGGCAACATTGGTCCTTTAGCGTCTAAACCTGTTATGGAAGGTAAAGGCGTACTGTTTAAGAAATTTGCTGGTGTTGACGTTTTTGACATCGAAATTGCAGAAAATGATCCTGACAAAATCGTGGACATTGTTGCTGCATTAGAACCGACTTTTGGTGGTATTAACCTTGAAGATATCAAGGCGCCAGAGTGTTTCTATATCGAGCAAAAACTACGTGAACGCATGAATATTCCTGTGTTCCACGACGACCAACATGGTACTTCTATTATTGTTGGTTCTGCTTTGCTGAACGCTTTACAGTTAAATGGCAAAAAAATTGAGGAAATCAAGATCGTTGCTTCAGGCGCAGGCGCTGCTGCATTGTCTTGTTTAGATCTTCTTTGTGCAATTGGTGCGAAGAAAGAAAATATTATTGTAGCTGACTCTCGCGGTCTGCTTACCACTAAGCGTGAAGGCTTAGACGAGTCTAAAAAGCGTTATGTACAAGACATCGACGGCACTCAACTGGCTGACGTGATTGCAGACGCAGACATGTTCCTTGGGTTATCTGCTGCAGGTATCTTAACCAAAGAAATGGTTAAGCTCATGGCAAAAGATCCAATTATCTTTGCACTTGCAAACCCAGATCCAGAAATTCTACCTGAACATGCTCACGAAGTTCGTGATGATGTCATCATGGCAACAGGTCGTTCAGACTATCCAAACCAAGTAAATAACGCACTTTGCTTCCCTTACATTTTCCGTGGTGCCCTTGATGTAGGTGCAACGACGATTAATGAAGAGATGAAAATCGCGTGTGTATATGCGATTGCGCGTATGGCACACATTGAAGCAGATGCGGCATCTTATGGTGAAAAATCAGCATCATTTGGTCGTGACTACCTTATTCCACGTCCACTCGATCAACGTCTGATTTTGGAAATTGCACCAGCTGTTGCACAAGCAGCAATGGACTCTGGTGTGGCTGATCGCCCAATTCAAGACTTCTCTGCTTACCGTCAACGTCTGTCTGAGTTTGTTTATAACTCTGCGTTCATGATGAAGCCTATTTTTGCTCAGGCAAAATCTGACCCAAAACGTATTGCTTATGCAGAAGGTGAAGACCTACGTGTACTTCGTGCAGTACAAATTGCGGTTGATGAAGATCTTGCAAAACCAATTTTAGTCGGTCGTACGGCAGTTATTGAAGCGAACATCAAAAAGTTAGGCTTACGTCTTGAACATGGTGTGAACATCACGATTGTGGATCAAGAAAAAAATCCTGACTACGAACTGTTTGCAGATGACTACTACACACTCATGCAGCGTAAAGGTGTAACACCTGAATATGCGCAACGTGAAGCACGTCGTCGTTCAACCTTGATCGCGTCGATGTTGGTGAAACATGGTAAAGCAGACGGTATGTTATGTGGTACATATTCAAGCTACGACATTCACTTAGATTTCGTTAAAAACATCATTGGTAAAAAAGAAGGTCATAACTCTTTCTTTACACTAAATGCTTTAATGCTTGAAGACCGTAACCTGTTCATTGCTGACACTTACATCAATCGTAATCCAACGGCTGAACAGCTGGCTGAAATGACTATTTTAGCTGCTGAAGAAGTGCGCCGTTTTGGCATGACACCACGTGTTGCGCTACTTTCTCACTCAAGCTTCGGTTCAGATCAAACGGATGCAAGCGCACAAAAAATGCGTAAAGTGTTTGAGATTTTAACGCAAATTGCGCCAGAACTTGAAGTTGAAGGTGAAATGCATGCAGACGCAGCATTGGATGAAAACATCCGTAGCTTTGCATACTCAAACTCACGCTTCAAAGGTTCTGCGAACCTACTGATCATGCCGAACTTGGATGCAGCCAACATTTCATTTAACCTGTTAAAAGCAACTTCAGGCAATAATGTTACTATTGGTCCTATCCTATTAGGTGCAGCTAAGCCAGTTCATATTTTGACACCGACAGCAACAACACGTCGTTTGGTCAACATGACAGCGCTGACTGTAGCCGAAGTTCAAGAAGCTGAGAAAAACGCTATCTAATCACTTGTTGAGATAGTCTCGTCTTGTGACTTGAGAAAACCTCTATTCTGTAGCATGATGGCTGCAAGAATAGAGGTTTTTTCATGCAAGTTTATTTAGTAGGCGGTGCGGTCCGAGATCAGCTTCTGGGTCATCCCTATCACGAAAAAGATTATGTAGTTGTCGGTGCAACGCCTGAACAACTGCTTGCCCAAGGTTTCCAACCTGTAGGTAAAGATTTTCCTGTTTTTTTACATCCTGAAACCAAAGATGAATATGCGCTTGCCCGTACTGAACGTAAGTCAGGACAGGGATATCATGGCTTTGAGTTTTATACCGATAGTTCCGTCACCCTAGAACAAGATTTAATTCGACGCGACCTTACCATTAATGCCATCGCTATGGATGATGACGGCACACTATATGACCCCTATGGCGGTCAGCGAGACCTAGAACGACGTATTTTACGGCATGTTTCCGATGCTTTTGTAGAAGACCCACTGCGCGTCCTACGTATTGCTCGATTTGCGGCACGTTATAAAACCCTAGGATTTATAGTGGCAGAGGAAACGTTGGCACTGATGCAACAACTCGCAAACTCGGGCGAACTTGAGGCGCTAACACCTGAACGCGTTTGGAAAGAAACCTCCCGCGCCCTAATGGAAGATCATGCTGATGAATACTTTGAAGTGCTACGTCGCTGTGGTGCTTTAAAAGTACTTTTTCCAGAAATCGAGGCACTTTACGGTATTCCGCAGCGCCCTGAATATCACCCTGAAATTGACTGTGGCATCCACACCATGATGTCATTACAACAGGCGTGCCGCGCCAACTATGCACTAGATGTTCGTTTTGCTGTTCTCGTACATGACTTAGGTAAAGCCTTAACACCTGTGGATGAATTACCACGTCATATCATGCATGAAGAACGTGGGGTTAAACCTGTGACTGAAGTGTGCGAGCGTCTAAAAGTCCCAACACAGATGAAACAACTTGCAATTACTGTCTGCAAAGAACATTTAAAATGTCATCAAGCCCTCACCTTAAAACCAGGGACTTTATGGCGCTTACTGCAACGCTTAGATGTATTGCGTCGTCCTGAACGGGTTGAAGCCTTTGTGCAGGCCTGTGAATGCGACTCACGTGGTCGTTTAGGACTTGAAGATCGTGAATACCCGCAGTCTCAATATGTTTTAAAAGCGATGGAGGTTGTGCGAAATATTAAAGCTCAAGATCTGCCTGCAGATATCCAAGGCCCTGATATTGGTGAAATGCTGATTGAACGTCGCATACATGCCATTGGCGTGCTGAAAGCACAATACAGTTGAATCTTTATAAACAAAAAAATAAAGCGCCCTATTTGGCGCTTTATTTTCATTTCACTTAAGAAATGGATGCGGGAAAAGTAATTACTTTTTCCAACTGCATCTGTTCAGTTGCAACCATTAACAAACGATCCACACCTAAAGCAATACCTGCACATGCGGTCATTTGAGGCAAAGCAGCCAATAAAAATTCATCAATCGGCATCACATATAAGCCTAACTTTTCCCGTTCTGCGTTATCAGCTGCAAAGCGTGAACGTAACACGTCAGCATCAATCAACTCATCATAAGCATTGGCGAGCTCTAAACCCTCGATGTACAACTCAAAACGTGCTGCAACTAGCTCACCGTCTTCATCTGTTTTGGTTTTGGCAAGTGAAGCAAGTTCTGGCGGAAAGTCAGTTAAAAATACTGGGGTATCAAAACCTAAGCTTGGCTCTACAAAATGCGAAAAGAGTAAATCAATATAACCCAATCGGTCATCACCCAAGTCCAAATTTAAACCCACGCGATTGCAGCAGTCTTTTAGCTCTTTCAAACTAGCTAGCAGTGGGTTCAAATCCAAACGATCCATAAATGCATGTTTATAGCTTAAAATGGTTGGACGAACTTCACCAAAACGCTGCTTTAATGTGACATTCAATAAATCGGTCACTTCAAACATCAAATCCTTCAAACTAAAATTCGGTCTGTACCATTCCAACATGGTAAATTCACTATTGTGTTTTCGTCCATGTTCATCATCACGGAAAACCTTACAGACTTGATAAATCGGCCCACTGCCACTGGCGAGTAAGCGCTTCATCGCAAACTCAGGGGAGGTTTGTAAATAATGCGTTTGCTGCGAGCCTTGTACATGACGCTGCGCTTGAATGGAAGCCAAATGCACATCCGTCACACCAGCCTGAGATAAAATCGGTGTTTCAACTTCAAGTACTTCTCGTTCAGCAAAAAACTGACGAATTTGGCTGTACATTTGTGCGCGAGCACGCATGGCTTTTAAATTACAGGTTGGCTGATAGTGGATCACGTCCTGACTCATGCCTTTGGCCCCCCATGTGCAGCCCATTCACGGCGTAATGGATAAGTCTTTCTTAAATGGTCAAAGGCTTTCTGGTCAATCATCCCCTCTTTTAAACAAGCACGTAAAGCGTGGTCATCTCGTAAAATTGGATAGATTTCATTTAAATGCTGTTGAAGTGTAGATTTCAAATCTTGCCTTTCAAAATACTGAGCACACACAGGCAACTGCGACTCGAAACTTTTATATGCTTCAAACTGAAAGGTTTTACAAAAGGCGTCATAGATCATTTGTGTACCACGCGCTTTACCTTCTAAGCTATAACCTGCAATGTGTGGTGTCACTAGACTCACCGCATTTAGTACCTGCTCAGAAATCACTGGCTCATGCTCAAAGACATCCAATACCACTTTACGCTGTGTTTTTTCGATGTCTGCCAATAAAGCTTGCTCTTCAACAACAGATCCACGCGCAGAGTTGATTAGGATCGCTGTAGGCTTCATTGCAGCTAAAGCATCCGTATTAATTAAATGATGTGTCGGATGCTGCCCTGCTTTCGTGAGTGGAACATGCAATGAAATGGCATCAGCAGTGTTTAATAGCGTTTTTAAATCGACCTGCTGAATCACATCTTGCTGTACAAAAGGATCATAGCCGATCACATTCCAACCCAATAGTTTGGCCATATAGGCTAAGCGAGAACCTACATTTCCTAGACCAATAATCCCCAAAGTAAAACGTTCATTAGCATCTATAAAAGCTGGGTTCAAATGCAGTAAAGCGGTAATCACATATTCAGCCACCGCCTGTGCATTACAGCCCGCAGCATTTGCCCAGTGGATATTCTGTTTTTCAAGGGCTTCAATATCTAAATGGTCTGTGCCAATCGTTGCACTACCGACATATTCAAGCGCTGTATTATCAATTAAAGCTGGGTTAACTTGTGTCACAGAACGAACCAATAATGCCTTCGCCTCTACAACATCGGCATGGGTCAAAGTACGCCCTGCTTTCTGTTCGACTTCACCAAATTCAGCAAAAAAATAATCGGTAAATGCGAGATTTTCATCTGCCACGATTTTCATAATCTATTCCAACGCTTTGTTAGCGCTATGATACCCCTTGAGTGAGTACAACACTATGTTGCCTTATCGTTCATTAAGTTAAAAACCTATATATTCCACACTTATTTTTAAAAAATAAAAGACATAATAGTTTTATGGAATTGCCTTTTTCATTTATTCTCTATTAGAATAAGTGAAATAACTATTCAGCATGAATGATTAAAAAATTCACTCAGTATATTGAACGATAAAGTGCCATGCTGCATAAGCCTATACATTGCATCTTTAAGTATTGATTGAGAATAAACGATTAAGATAAAAACAATATTTAACTAAAAACGATAAGGGGACTTAAACGCCATGCAGCGAATTCCAACTCTAAATGAATCCCCACCACTTAAAACGGCCCAACTGATGGGAAAAGTTTACCGATATCATGTCATGATCAAACCTTCGGGTGCGCAGTGTAATTTAGACTGTAGTTATTGCTTTTATTTACATAAGCAAGACATGCTACATCAACCTAAAACACCCCGCATGACAGAGTCTCTTCTTGAACTGCACATTAAACAATACATCGAGTCTCAAACCGCAGATGAAGTTGTGTTTAGTTGGCAAGGGGGTGAGCCTACTCTTATGGGTTTGGAATTTTTTGAACGAGTGGTTGAGCTACAACGAAAATATCAAAAAGCCAATCAACGTATCGAAAATGACTTACAGACCAATGGCACTTTACTCGATGAAGACTGGTGTGCATTTCTCAAACGGAATAATTTTTTAGTCGGTTTATCCATTGATGGCCCTGCCGAGTTTCATGATAAACATCGTTATAACAAAGGTGGAAAGCCGACCCATAGCAAAGTCATGCAGGCAGTGAAACTTCTGCATCTCTACCAAATCCCTTTCAATGCACTTTGTGTGGTCAACCGTGATAATGCAAAGCGTCCAATCGACGTATATCGTTTTCTCCGCGATCAAGTCCAACCCCGTATGATCCAGTTTATACCTGGGATGGAAAGTGCACAGTTTCAGCAAACAGCTCCAGGTTATTGGAATCCAGATGACTTACCCACTTTAGGCAGTTCTGCAACACACCCTGGGACAGCCGATTCCGTCGTTACAGACTGGTCGATTGCAGCCGATGATTGGGGTTACTTTCTTTCTCGGGTATGGGGAGAATGGTTACAAAAAGACTTTGGTAAGGTCTTTGTCGATCAATTTGAAAATATCGTTTCGATGATGTTTGGCTATGGTGCTCAAAAATGTGTATCAGGACAAATTTGTGGTAAAGCGCTGGCTATAGAACATAATGGTGACTTATTTTCCTGCGACCACTTTGTCTATCCTGAATATAAACTGGGAAATATTCAGGACTTTCATCAAGGTGATCTGGTCTTTTCTGAAAAGCAAAAACAGTTTTCTTTTTCAAAGGGCTTTGTTGCACAAAGCTATTCTTGAAGGCTTCTTCAGTAATATAATTTCCAGATGAAGAAGCCTACACCTAAAATCTATCGTACAACCAATTGGTCCTCGTATAACCAAGCTTTAATCAAGCGAG
>NZ_BKFU01000078.1:0-13726 GCF_008980265.1 Acinetobacter sp. TUM15064
AAATCATTTGAATGATTTCTTCTTGGTCTACGTGCCATAAAATACTCCATATATTGATGTTTATAACATCATTTGGGGAGCAAAATATCACTTATAAGTGTTGTTCAAATTTCCTGATCCACCTCTGTATAGCCATCCAATAGCAACGAGCATTGGCAAAATCATAGGAACAAAGACATCATTTGGATCGACATGTAATGCGGTTGCTGCCCGCGCTGTTGGTCCACCCCATGGCGTTAAGTTCATGATGCCGCTCGCAAGCATCATTAAACAAGCCATGATTAAAGGGCTCATACCAATACGCTTATACAGTGGTAGCATTGCAGCGACACAGATCATGTAAGTGGTTGAACCATCACCATCTAAAGACACAATTAAAGTTAGGGTAATGGTACCGAGGGTCACTTTTAAAGGATCACCTTTAACCTGCTTTAGAATCCATTTTACTGAAGGATCGAAAAGCCCAGTGTCGATCATGATGGCAAAATATAGGATAGCGAAAAGTAACATCACACCAGTCGGTGCAAGTTTTTTAATGCCTTCCATCATCATATCGCCAAGTTCGGCAATATTAAATCCAGCTAAATTATCAACAAAAAGACTTAAAACATAAGTAAGTAAAGCGAAAATGATAGGGATTAGAGTTAGGGCAACGAGGGCGCTCAGACGTTTAGACATGATTAAGTACATGAAGCACATAATCATGCCTAAACCTAATATGGTCAGCATGAATCAATCCTTTGAACGTGTTAAGTCTGTTTATTAATCAAGTGATAGCGATAGTATGCAATTCAACAGAATTTTTAAATGCTCTTAAACAAATGTGGTTTTCCATTCTATTTTTCTAAAAAATAATATATATCTATAAAGTATGGTAGAGATACTTAATTTGTATAACTCAAAAGATGCTTTGAGTATTTCAAAAAAAAACCTTGCACTAGAGGCAAGGTTTTTTATTAAAAGAAGAGTAGCTTATTCTTCATCACTTTTACTTTCAGATGTTTTGATTTCTTCAAGTAGGCGTGTGACTAAGAGTTGGTCAATTTTAAAATGATCGACATCCACGACTTCAAACTTAAAGCCTGCATATTCAACAGTGTCGGCAGGACGTGGAATTTTTCGCAGACGGTACATCATAAAACCTGCAAGCGTTTCATAATTCTCTTCATCTGGCATTTCATCAATTTCAAGTGCGTGCTTAATATCTTCAATGGGTGTACTGCCATCAATCAACCATGAATTATTATCGCGTTTAATAATTTGTTGCTCAGCCTCAATCGGTGTAACCCAGTCACCCATGACGGTAATCATAATGTCTGAGAGGGTAATCACACCTACGACCAAAGCATATTCGTTAATCACGACTGCAAACTTTTCTTTGGTGGAGCGGAAACGGTCTAATAGCTCAGATAAGGTTAATGTGTCTGGAATGGTGAGTACATTACGAATGGTACTTTCGTTGAGTTGCAGTAAAGATTGATTATTTAGAATACGGACTAGAATGTCTTTGGCATCGACATAGCCAATCACATCGTCAATATTTTCACTGCAAACAAGAAATTTAGAATAAGGATATTGAGCTAATTTTTGGCGAATACTTTCTTCAGGTTCATTCAACGTAAAGTAAATGACATTTTCACGAGTGGTCATACTAGATGGAACATTTCGTTCTTCTAGCTCAAATACGTTTTCAATGAAATGGTGTTCTTGCTTTTGTAGGACTCCCGCTTGCGCACCAGCATCCATCACCGCAGAAATATCATCAAAGGTAATGTTATCATCCCGTGTCGTGTTGACCTTAAACAGGCGGAACAGCAAATTGGCCACTGCGTTAATAATCCAAGCAAGTGGCTTACAGACTTTAATAAAAACTTGAATCGGGTTGATCACCGCAATCGAAATTTTCTCAGGTGCAATCATAGCCAAACGTTTTGGCATGAGGTCTGCAAACAAAATGAACAGGGAGGTAACTAAGGTAAATGACAATGCAAAGCTAATGGTTTCCGCCCATGGTCCTGTATAAAAACGAGAAACAAAGGTCATGAAATAAGGACGAAAAGCCCCCTCACCTAAAATACCGCCCAAGATCGCCACTGCATTTAAGCCAATCTGCGAAGCAGCAAAGAAGTCGGCAGAATTTTCTTGTAAATTCAAAACTTTCTGTGCTCGATCATCGCCAGACTCAGCCAAGATTTTTAGCTTGACTTTACGTGCTCCTGCTAGTGCTATTTCTGTCAGAGACAAGAAACCCGCCCCAGCAATTAGGACTAGAATGATAACTATGTTTTGAAAAAGGCTCACGGAATCCACCTGTGATTCATCGTTATTATGAATATTTTTAACACAAAAAATGAAGGCAGTAATAAATTACTGCCTTCTATCATACCTGAGTATTGGTATGAAAATGAATTATTTAGAACTTAAATGCTTAATAATGTGAGAATTGTGAGTTATTGCCCAGAAACTCACGATTTTCTTCCTCAATCATTTGACGTGCCACATATAAAATGAGTTGTCTGAGCCAACGGTGCGCAGGATGATGATGGAGTAGAGGACACCATGCCATCTTGAGCTCAAACTCTGGAATGTAAAACGGAGGGTCTTTGATGAGTAGGCTTTGGCTCTTGGCTTGTAAGCGTGCAATACGTGTTGGTAAGGTTGCAACTAAGTCGACATTAGATGCCAGTAGAGCAGGCATTTGGTAGTGGCGAGTAAAGACCGAAATTTTACGCTTTTGCCCAATCCGTTCCAAAGCTTGGTCAATCCAGCCGAGTCCAGCTTGTTTTTCAGGGTTGACGCCGAAACCAACGCCCATACCAGTTTTAGAGACCCAAATGTGTTGAGCATCTAAATAGCTTTTTAAGTTCAAATTGCCAGCAGCAGGGTGTTTACTGTTAAGTAGGCAAGAGAAACTGTCACGCCAAACAAGAACTTGGTGGAAGCTTTGTGGAATTTCATTGAAGCGGTTGATGGCTAAATCGACTTTCCCTTGTTCCATGTCGCGATAGGACACGTCACTTGGGGTTAAAAAGTCTAAAACGACGTTGGGTGCTTCAGAGCGAAGCGCTTTCACGAGACGAGGAACCAAAGTTGCTTCAGCATAGTCCGAAGTCATAATACGGAATACGCGATTTGAGGTATAAGGACGGAACTCGGTACGAGGTTCCAAAATCATGGAAAGATCGGAAAGTGCGTCGCGAATGCGCGGTTGTAATTCTAAAGCACGTTCTGTGGGAGTCATCCCTTCGGAAGAGCGAATCAGGAGAGGGTCGTTAAATAAGTTACGAAGGCGACGTAGGATATTACTCATAGCTGGTTGGGTGACACCCAATTGTTCAGCAGCTCGGGTTACATTTTTTTCACGTAAGAGTACGTCCAAGTAAATTAATAGGTTTAGATCAACCCGCTCCAGATTCATAAAAAAAATACCGAGAATAAAATCATGAAATTGTTTGCATTATGCCATAAGCCATCGGGCTTGTGTGAGAAACTGATGAAAAAAAAAGCATCAAAGTGTATTCGGAATTCTTCTTAAAAGGTGCGCTAAATAGAATGTTTTTAATCTGAAAATCTATTGGAATTTGGGTCAATATTTAGATTGGGAAGGCACGATGGTTGATGGTAATTTAGGCAAAAAAAATAGCTTGAAATTACTATTATTAGTGGAATAAATGTGTGAAAAATACACTTTATCCCAAGCAAATGGTTTTTGTTATTTGAGCTAAATGAAACATTGATTTCTAGTTTAAACTATTTTTTTGAACTGCCGAGACTTAAGTCTAATGAAGAAATATTGAACTTAATGTTTAAATTTAAAGCATTTTATATTTTATATAAAATCATAAATAACATGTACTTAAAGTGAATTGAGTAAAATATAATTCGACTTTTATCTACCCATTTTTTAAATAAATACCGAAAATTAATGCAGAATATTGGATTAATTTTTTCTGCCAATCTAATCTGTATTCATCGCAACGAAGCGCTCTAAATCTAAGCAAAAGCTCGAGGGTCTGATTTTAGCCATTCGTTGAAGAAAATCCTAATATTATTACAGGAAATATCATGACTACATACCAAACAGCGATTGATGCAATCCGCGAATTAAAAGCAAAATTCGGTAGCACTTGGGCAGACATCAGTCCTGAAGATGCTGCGCGTATGCAATTACAAAACCGTTTTAAAACTGGTTTAGACATTGCTAAATACACAGCTGCGATTATGCGTCGTGATATGGCTGCTTATGATGCTGATTCTAGCAAATACACTCAATCTTTGGGTTGCTGGCACGGTTTCATCGCACAACAAAAAATGATTGCGAACAAAAAATACTTCGGTACAACTGAACGTCGTTATATCTACCTTTCTGGTTGGATGGTTGCTGCACTTCGTTCAGAATTTGGTCCACTTCCTGACCAATCTATGCACGAAAAAACTTCAGTACCTGCTTTGATCGAAGAAATCTACACTTTCTTACGTCAAGCTGATGCGAAAGAACTTAACGATTTATTCCGTGCGCTTAAAAAAGCAAACGAAGCGGGTGATACTGCTAAAGCTGCTGAAATCACTGCTCAAATCGACGGTTTCCAAACTCACGTTGTGCCAATTATTGCGGACATCGACGCTGGTTTCGGTAACGAAGAAGCAACTTACTTACTTGCTCGTAAAATGATCGAAGCTGGTGCTTGTGCACTTCAAATCGAAAACCAAGTATCTGACGCGAAACAATGTGGTCACCAAGCTGGTAAAGTAACAGTTCCACACGAAGACTTCATCGCTAAAATCCATGCATTACGTTATGCATTCTTAGAAATGGGTCTTGATGACGGTATCATCGTTGCGCGTACTGACTCTGAAGGCGCTGACTTGACTCAAAAAATCCCAGTGGTTAAAGAGCCAGGTGACATTGCTTCTCAATACATCAGCTACTTAGACACAACTGAAATTGACATCGCTGATGCTCAAGAAGATGAAATCTTGATCAAACGTGATGGTAAATTACACCGTCCTAAACGTTTAGCTTCTGGTTTATACCAGTTCCGTGCTGACACTCAAATTGACCGTGTTGTACTTGACTGTGTATCTAGCCTTCAAAATGGTGCGGATCTTCTTTGGATCGAAACTGCAACTCCAAACGTTGAAGAAATCGCTCACATGGTTAACCGTGTACGTGAAACAGTTCCAAATGCTAAGCTTGTTTACAACAACAGCCCATCATTCAACTGGACTTTAAACTTCCGTCAACAAGCTTACGACCGTTGGGTTGCTGAAGGTAAAGACGTTTCTGCTTACGACCGTGCTAAATTAATGAGCGCTGAGTACGATGCAACTGAATTAGCTGCTGATGCTGATGAGAAAGTACGTACATTCCAAGCTGATGCTTCTCGTGAAGCGGGTGTGTTCCATCACTTGATCACACTTCCTACTTACCACACTGCTGCTCTTTCTACTCATGAGCTTGCGCAAGGTTACTTCGGTTCTGAAGGTATGTTGGCTTATGTTGCTGGCGTACAACGTAAAGAAATCCGTGGTGGTATCGCTTGTGTTAAACACCAAGCAATGGCGGGTTCTGACATCGGTGATGATCACAAAGAAATCTTCTCTGGTGACAACGCTCTTAAAGCGCACGATGATGCTAAAAACACAATGAACCAATTCTCAGCTCACTAAGCTTTGACTTGATTCAAAAAACCCTGCGAAAGCAGGGTTTTTTTATGGTTGGTGATTTTAATTGTGATTAGATATCAACTGAGCGATCAGATTTGAAATCTTAAGGGATTAATATAAATAGCCATACAATAAAGATCATACTCAAAGAAACGAATTGTGCAGCACTGCCCATATCTTTGGCATTTTTTGAAAGTTCATGACGTTCAAGAGAGATTCGATCCACCACGGCTTCAATTGCCGAGTTGAATAGTTCAACAATGAGCGCCAGTAAACAGACTGCAACCATTAAAGCTTGTTCAAAACGGCTCACATCACATAAAAAGCTCACAGGAATAAGAATGAGATTAATCCAAAGAACTTGACGAAAAGCAGCTTCATGGGCAAAAGCGGCTTTGAAACCAGAAAGAGAATATTGCGTTGCATTTAAAATGCGTTTAACGCCAGAGCTACCTTTAAATGGGGAATATAGAGTCATAGCTGCCATTATTTTAAAATTTTAAACACAATACCCAAGTTATATTAAAAGTCGCTTAAAGATGTGATGAATGCCGTTGTGCTTTTAGATAAAGCTAGATAAAGAGTGTAGAACCATATACTCATATTTTTATTTTTTACCGAATGCCATTGAAAAACGAAGCGAGGCGCGCTGAGCAGAAAATATAATCTAATTGCTTCGGGAATGTAAATAACGAGCTTCTTTGCTTCTAAAAGCTGTGAATTGCTTTATAACCGAGAGCTGCGTAATTAGTGAAAATACAATCTAAACTTGCTTTAATAAATGTTTAAAACGTTGCCAGTGTATCTTTCTCTTATTTATAACCGAGATTGTACACCAGTCTAAAAGGGGGGAATCGTTTTCAGCGAGAAGGATATAAAGATGGACTGTTAGCCTTATGGCATGCACATGACCATAAAGTCGGATGGTGTTGCTTGTTGTATGTTGGATTCGATTTAAGTCTGGTTAGGTCGTACCTATTTTTTGCTCTCGATGCCCGATAATCAGTTATACAGCCTGAATGTATTCATTATTGATGGGGTATTGTAGCTACGACTGTACCGTTTTTATTATCCTGCTGATTGTCAGCTAAGCCTAGAGGCCTTGTAAGCGATAGCGCATTTTTAGCCTTTTGCCCTCAAAGTTTAGTTAGTGTTGTGTCGTTAGTATTTGGATTAAACATGTCAAATTCATGCCTAACTACAGAAAATTAGTGGTTGTCATCAAATGGTCAAAAATATTTCTTCATAGTTTCTTCATATTTCGCTTTAATGTTCTCTTTCATGTTGTTAGGTCTTGTTTTTTAATGATTCGTCATGGAAGATCATGCATGTAGTTACATGAAGTTTTTAGATTCAGACCCTAACCCTAGAGTAACACCATTCCATGCTCTCTAAGTTTTTTATTCATCGGCCAATCTTTGCAGGTGTGCTCGCAATTATTGTCATGGCATTTGGTTTGTTTGCCACCTTTCAGTTGCCTGTGGAACGTTATCCAGATATTGCACCGCCTAGAATTACGGTAGGTGCAACATACACAGGGGCATCGGCTGAGACTGTAGAAGAAAGTGTCACTCAGGTCTTAGAACAACAAATAAAAGGGATTGATCATTTACTTTATTTTAGCTCCAGTAGCGATTCAAATGGTCGTAGTCGAATCAGCATTAGCTTTGAAAATGGTACCGATCCTGATACTGCTCAGGTTCAAGTACAAAATGCGGTCAATGGTGTGATTAACCGTTTACCTGAAGATGTACAGCGTCAAGGGGTTAATGTTTATAAGTCTTTGGGCGATACGCATATGGTGATTGGTCTATATGACCAAACAGGAAAAAGCAATAATATTGAGTTGTCAGATTATATGATGACCCACTTAGAGCAAGACTTAGCCCGTATTGATGGCGTTGGAGAGGTTGATGTTTTTGGTTCTCAGTATGCTATGCGTATATGGCTCAATCCACATAAACTACGCCAATATGGACTGATGCCCAGTGATATTCGTGCAGCGGTTGAAGCGCAAAATACCCAAGTTGCGGCAGGGGCAATCGGCGATTTGCCAACCCTATCAGATCAATATTTGAATGCTAAAGTGACATCTGGAACACGGTTAAAAACTGTTGAAGAATTTGAAAACATTATTGTGAAATCGAACCGTGATGGCGGTTTTATCTATTTAAAAGACGTGGCTCGGATTGAACTGGGCGCGGAAAATTACCAGTCGTTTAATACCATTAATGGGTTTCCTTCAGCTGGGATTGGGATTTCTCTGTCCTCAGGTGCCAATGCCTTAGCAACGTCTGCATTGATTAAACAAGAAGTTGCCCGCTTGTCTTCTAAACTGCCTGAAGGTTATCAAATTGTTTATCCGCGTGATAACACACCTTTTGTGCAAGAGTCGATTAAGGAAGTCGTCAAAACACTATTTGAAGCGGTGCTTCTGGTGATTGTGGTCATGTTTGTATTTTTACAAAACTGGCGTGCAACACTGATTCCGACCATTACAGTACCTGTCGTGATTTTAGGCACACTTGCTATTTTATACGTACTTGGGATGAGTATTAATACCTTAACACTATTTGCATTGGTCTTAGCGATTGGTCTTTTGGTGGATGATGCGATTGTGGTAGTGGAAAACGTTGAACGGTTGATGCATGAACAGAATATGAGTGCAGAGCAGGCCTCTATTACATCTATGCAGGAAATCAGCGGAGCATTGATCGGGATTACTTTGGTGTTAACTGCTGTATTTATTCCCATGGCATTTTTTGGTGGTTCAACGGGAGTGATTTATCGTCAGTTTTCCATCACTTTAGTGGCGGCCATGGCACTGTCTTTATTGGTGGCATTGGTGCTTACTCCTGCCTTATGTGCTCTCATTTTAAAACCGAATGATAAATCTGCCCGCTGGGCAACGTGGTTCAACTTAAAGCTAGATCAATTAAAACAGCATTATTTACGATTAAGCACTCAGACGATTCAACACAGTAAAATCATGTTACTCATCTTTGTGGCACTCATTACCGTGTTTGCGTTGTTTTACCGGGCTTTGCCGACCAGTTTTATTCCAAGTGAAGATCAAGGTATTTTAAGTGTGCAATTTAAATTGGCTGATGGTGCACCACTGAGTCAAAGTCGTGTCGTTGGAGAAGAGATTCGCCAATATTTCTTAGACCAAGAACAGGCCAATATCAATTTGGTAATGATCCGTTATGGGCGTAACTTCTCGGGGACAGGACAAAACTTGGGTCAAGGCTTTATTGCACTCAAACATTGGGATGAGCGTAAGGGGAAGGACAACTCAGCGCAAGCGATTCGAGAGCGTGCAATTGCTCATTTTAATGCACATCGAAATGCACAAATTAATATTAATTTGCCGTCATCGGTGAATGGTTTGGGGCAAACCGATGGTATGGAGTTCTGGATCCGAGACATTAATGGTGAAGGTCGTGCTTATTTAGAAGCACAGTTCAAGGCTTTGCAGGAAGCATCCAAGCAGTACTCTAGTTTTAGCAATTTAGATAAACGTTCTAACCCCGATAAAGCTGAACTCAAGGTTGATATTAACCAACAGCAGGCATTAGCCAATGGGCTTAGTCAAACTGCGATTAACAGTACCTTGTCGAGTGCATGGGGTGGAACTTATATCAATGATTTCATTGACCGTGGTCGGATTAAGCGGGTGATTATGCAGGCTGATGCCGCGTTCCGTTCTAAACCTGAAGATCTTCAGGCTTGGACGGTGCGCAATGATCTGAACCAAATGATTCCATTTAGCAATTTTTCCCAAGTATCTTGGAGTGGTGGTCCTGAAGTGGTAAATCGTTTTATGGGTTATACCGCCCTAGAAATGGAAGCAGATACCGCCAGAAACGTCAGTTCGGGTCAAGCCATGCAAGATGTCCAGAAAATGCTACAAGCACATGAGGGGATTGATCTGGCTTGGAGTGGTTTATCTTATGAAGAAAATAAGTCTAATAACCAAGCATTGCTCCTGTATTTGGTCTCCATCGGCTTTATTTTTTTATGTTTAGCAGCACTGTATGAGAGTTGGAGTATCCCAACGGCAGTGATGAGTGCGATTCCATTAGGGATTGGTGGTAATATTTTGTTTAGTTATCTGACGGGCTTTCCAAATGATATTTATTTCCAGATCGCATTACTCACCACGATTGGTTTATCCTGCAAAAATGCGATTTTAATTGTGGAATTCGCCTCATTGGCACAGCAAAAAGGTCAAACAGCAATTCAAGCTGCATTAGAAGGGGCCAGCCTACGTCTACGTCCGATTTTAATGACATCTTTGGCTTTTGGGGCAGGTGTGACTCCTTTGGTTTTTGCCTTTGGTGCAGGGGCGGCAAGTCGTCAGGAAATTGGAGTAAGTGTACTCGGTGGAGTGATTTTTGGAACCGTGCTGGTATTGTTGTTTATACCTTTAATGTATGTTCTGGTTCGTCATGTGTTTCATGGGCGAACTCAGCAGGATGAAGTCTAAGTCCAAGCCGAAACATGTATAGAGTTTAATATGCATAGCGGATCTTTAAACTGTAGCCACAGGAAGCTCCAGATATTTAAAGATCCTTTGCTATACTCGGACAAATAAAGAAGAACAATATTTGAGTGGTATATGCCAAATCCATCATTTTCACAGCAAGATTTTGAAGATCAGCTAAATCAGCCCGATAACCATGCTTTTATCAAAAGCCTAAAACAGTACAGCACTGCGGATTTGGCTGATATTTTAATGGGTCTGCCTATACCTGCGCAAATTCAGCTATTGGAACAATTACCTCAAGCCAGTTATGTTTTTGAGTTTTTAGCGTTGACCGAGCAGCAGCAGCTAGCAGCGCAATTGCCTCAGGCTTTGCTGCTGAGCTTACTGGCTCACATGCATTCGGATGATCGCACCGATTTATTTCAAAGCTTGCCTCTCGCGCTTCAAACTCAACTTTTTTCTAAATTAGATGCGCAGATTCAAGTCCAACTGAAGACGTTGATGGATTATCCTGCTGAGTCCGCGGGCGCCATCATGACCACTGAGGTCATTACGGTACATGCTGAAATGACTATGCAACAGGCGATTCAACATATACGGTTACATGCAGCGGAAAGTGAAACTTTATATCTAATCTATGTGACTGATGCCTCACGTTATTTACACGGTGTGATTTCATTGCGGCAAATTATCCAGTCTCCGCCTGAGCAATCTATTGGACAGGTTATGACCAGTCATGTCATTACGGGTTTGGTCAGTGAAGATCAGGAAAGTATCACACAGAAATTGGCCCATTATGATTTTATGGCTTTGCCTATTGTCGATGAGCAGCAGCGTTTATTGGGGATTGTAACCTACGACGATGCAATGGATGTGGTACAACAAGAAACCACAGAAGATATTTTAAAAAGTAGTGCGGTTGCGGCCAGTCCGCAGATGAGTATTAAAACGGCTCCAATCCTCTTACTTTATAAGAAGCGGGTGTTTTGGTTGGTATTTCTGGTTTTTGGCAGTTTACTCTCAGGGCTGGGAATTGCGCATTTTGAAGACTTGATTGCAGCACATATCGTTTTGGTATTTTTCCTCCCTTTACTGGTGGGAAGTGGCGGAAATGCAGGGTCCCAGTCCGCAACTTTAATGGTACGCGCACTAGCAACGGGTGATGTACATTTTAAAGACTGGTTTTATTTGCTCGGACGTGAAAGTCTGGTTGCGCTGTGCTTAGGTGGAACCATGGCAACGGCAGTCTCTATTTTGGGCTATTTCCGCGGGGATATTTTGGTCGCCGTGGTCTTGGCGCTAAGTATGATGGGTATTGTGTTGATGGGGTGTCTGATTGGTATGAGTCTGCCGTTTATCTTAAACCGCCTAAAACTCGACCCAGCCAGTGCATCTGCACCTTTGGTCACCTCAATTTGTGATGCGTCTGGCGTGGTGGTATATCTGCTGATTGCATCGCAAATTTTAAGCTTGTCCTAAGCCTATAAGCACTTGTTTCAGCACAAAGTTAGCACAGAAAAAAGTGATAAAAACCAGCATAATTCAGTGGTTTTATGATGTTAATGTGGTTGAAATAATGGAGGTCAGTACCAACATGCCTGAACCCTTAGAACAAAAAAAAATGAGCCAGCAAGATGTCATCCGTTTAGAGCGTGATTTGGCCAAATATGCCAATATGATGGATTCGGTGGTGCGTATTCCGTTCACCAAGCAGGGTGTAGGTGCCGATGCAGCGCTGAGTACTGTTCCCATCGCTGGGGATATCGCGGGTTTTGCCTTGACTTGTTATGCCATTTATAAAGCTAAACAAATTGGCGTGCCGCAAGAGAAATTAAGTCCAGTGTTGAAGCTGGCTATGATTGATGCCGTCGTTGGTTTTATCCCTGTATTAGGGACATTGTTTGATATTTTTATACGTCCGAGTCGTAAAGCACTGGATGTGGTTCATGACCATATTCGGGAAGAATACCAAATTCATTCAGAGCATCATGTGACTCATCCCTTTCTTCATGAAAAATTGGAAAAGAAACAGCAACAGTCCGCATTTTGGCGGAATCCAGTAATTGCATGGCTTTGGCTACACATCCCCGATTTGTTTGGCCTGATCTTTTTGGTCTGTTTTATTGGCTTATTATGGTGGGGTGGCAGTGTGATGTGGCATTGGTTACAAGGACTAAACCTAGGATAGCTGCTGATGAAATTTGAAGGTCAGATTACGGCGAATTTGCCAGCGATTGATTTGGTATGCACTGCTTCATTTTACCAAAGCTTGGGCTTTGATCTGATCTATCAGTCCGCAGAGTGGATGATTCTGCGTTTAGGTACGATGACACTTGAATTTTTCCATCATCCACATTTAGATCCAAACAGTTCATGGCATAGTGCCTGTATTCGCGTAGCGAAGATTCACCCCTATTATGAATATTGGTCTAAAGTGAATTGGGCATTGTGGGGAACTGCCCGTATGACTGATATTCAGGATTTTGACGAGATCCGCCAGTTTTGTATCATTGACCCAAATGGTAGTTTATTACGCTGTATCGAAGTGACGATTGAATGAAGATGCATCTGTGATGCAGAGTCACA
This sequence comes from Acinetobacter sp. TUM15064, assembly GCF_008980265.1. Taxonomy (NCBI): domain Bacteria; kingdom Pseudomonadati; phylum Pseudomonadota; class Gammaproteobacteria; order Moraxellales; family Moraxellaceae; genus Acinetobacter; species Acinetobacter sp. TUM15064. The sequence goes on from NZ_BKFU01000078.1 coordinate 12,743, forward strand.
AAAAAGCCTCCAAGAGGAGGCTTTTTAAAATCTAGTGAACGAGTTTTTATGGACAATCGAGCTGTTGTAAAGCAGCAACACGTTGTTCAATCGTCGGGTGGGTTTGGAACAAAGCGGCTAAACTAAAGCCTTGCTCTTGACCTGCCGCGATCGCAAACGCTTTCATTTCTTTAGGCATGGCATCTGGAAGTTGTGATTCTGCTTGTAAACGCAACAAGGCTGAAATCATCGCTTGTTTGCCTGCAAGACGGGCACCTGCTTCGTCTGCACGATATTCGCGGTAGCGGGAGAACCACATCACGATTGCAGAAGCTAAAACACCAAAGACAATATCAAGCACAATAGTAATGGCAAAATAAGCTAAACCAGGTGCTTCTCCGTCTTCACGTCCAAAGACATTACGATCAATGAAATCACCTGCAACACGTGCAAAGAACATCACGAAGGCGTTCACGACACCTTGAACGAGCGCCAAAGTCACCATGTCACCATTGGCCACGTGACCAATTTCGTGAGCCAAGACTGCGCGAAGCTCGTCTTTATTCATACGCTCAAGTAAGCCAGTAGAAACGGCAACTAATGCATCGTTCTTGTTCCAACCTGTAGCAAAGGCATTCGATTGGTAAGAGGGGAAAATACCGACTTCTGGCATTTTAATACCAGAACGTTGCGCCAATTGAGCGACTTCTTGTAGCAACCATGCTTCAGCTTGGTTACGTGGGGCATTGGGGTCAATTAACTCTGTACCAGTTGTTTTCTTCGCCATCCATTTTGACATGAATAGAGAAATCATTGAGCCAACCATACCAAAGACAAAACAGATAACCAAAAGGTTACCTAGATTTAAGCCACCCGCGCCATGGTAACTACCGACACCGAAGAGTGACAAGATAATGCCAGCTACAACCAGTACCGCGAGGTTGGTTAGCAAGAACAAACCAATCCGCATCATTGAGAAAATCCTCTTATAATAAAAAAATAATC
>NZ_BKFU01000079.1:0-13419 GCF_008980265.1 Acinetobacter sp. TUM15064
TTCACTTGTTCAAGAATTGAAATAAATTTGTTTGCAACAGCTGAAGACAACTGTCAATAAAGTTAGCCTCTAGAGATCACTTTTATGGAAATACATTTCATTTTTGTGATTTTTACACTATTGTCAGAAAAACTATATATTGCCTTAAACGTAGTGATGGATAGTTCTGGCTCAGATCTAAGCCTACATTGGTTATTGCGTGTTGAACTATTCGGATGCTTCGATTCTATCGAATATTACCGATTGCGCAAGATCATAACGTTGTGAGCGAAATCGTGGACTAAAGGCATCAAAAATAAGGCGTTTAAATTGAGCCTTTATTAAGACGAAGAATAGTTATGGAGCGTTTTTGAGTGCATAAAATGTCGCTTAAAAACAAATAAACATCAAAAAGGATGAATGGAAAATGATTGTTATTGTAGACGGTGTACGTACAGCAATGGGTGGCTTTCAGGGTTCGTTGTCGGCATGTACAGCACCTGAACTTGGTGCGGTCACGATTAAAGAAGTGCTAAACCGTTCTGGCTTACAACCGACTGATGTAGACGAAGTCATTTTTGGTTGTGTCCTTCCAGCGGGGCTTAAACAGGGCCCTGCACGTCAAGCAATGCGCATTGCAGGTCTACCAGACTCAACAGGTGCAACAACCATCAATAAGATTTGTGGCTCGGGGATGAAAGCCGTCATGCAAGCGGCTGACGCGATTAAAGCAGGTTCAGCTGAAATCGTGGTGGCAGGTGGTATGGAGTCGATGTCAAATGCGCCGTACCTACTTGAAAAGGCACGTGCGGGTTACCGTATGGGACATGGTAAAACAACCGATCACATGTTCCAAGAAGGCTTAGAGGATGCTGAAACAGGTCTGTCGATGGGTGTCCTTGCTCAAGAAATGGCAGATAAAAAAGGCTATACCCGTGAACAGCAGGATCAGTATGCCATTGGTTCTTTAAATAAAGCCGTTGCTGCGATTCAAGGTGGTTACTTTAAATATGAAATCGTGCCTGTGACAGTGAGTAGCCGTAAAGGTGATGTTGTAGTTGATCAGGATGAGCAACCCCTCAATGCCAAAGTGGATAAAATTCCAACTTTACGCCCAGCATTCAAAAAAGACGGCACGATTACCGCGGCAAATTCGAGTTCTATTTCAGATGGGGCTTCTGCATTGGTTGTAACTTCATCTGATGTTGCAGACGCACGTGGTCTGAAACCATTGGCAAAAGTTGTGGCTTATGCCAGCAATTCTCAGCATCCATCTGAGTTCACCATTGCCCCTGTAGGTGCCATTGAGAAAGTTTTAGCCAAAGCAGGTTGGTCTGCGGGTGATGTTGACCTGTGGGAAGTCAATGAAGCCTTTGCGATGGTCACCATGCTTGCAATTGACGGTTTTCATTTAGACCCTGCTAAAGTGAATGTGAATGGTGGTGCTTGTGCACTTGGACATCCATTGGGTTCTTCTGGTTCTCGTATTATCGTGACTTTACTGCATGCCTTGAAACGTACTGGTGGGAAAAAGGGTGTAGCTGCTTTATGTATTGGTGGTGGTGAGGCGACTGCTATTGCCGTCGAGCTGTTGGATTAAAGCTGTAATATCTTTAGCTGTGCCTGTGAAGAAAATGATTTAAATATCTATAATTCGGCATGGTTGATTTCATCAAAGGTTCGATTGATTCGGGCCTTTTTTGTTATGTAAAATATATGCAGAACATGCGACATAAATTTTCAGGAAAAGTATCTATTGTTTAGTACAGCTAAAGGTATAATTCATGTGCTTTTATTGTTGAAACGTCTGATATTAGACCTAGATGCTTATAAATGTAAGTTTTGAGCATTGGATCATCGCTATAATGGGTAGATGATGGATCGTCTACCATCACATGCATATAAGGAACATTTTTTTCGTGTTTGAACTGGACTGTAAATTACTCAGTATCTTTTTTTACGTTTATAAGTTTAAGAGTGTATCGCTTGCGGCAGATCATTTAGAAATGAGTCAACCGACGGTGAGTAACATTCTGAATAAAATTCGCCAACATTATAATGATCCGCTGTTTTTGCGGATTGGCAACGAAATGATGCCGACAGAGTTGTCTAAGCAATTGTTTCCGTTGGTCAGTGAGGCTTTAAACAAGGTTGAAATCATCAATAACTTTACGATTGATTTCGACCAAGCCACTTCGCAGCAACAGTTTAGTTTGGCTATGACTGATGTTTCGCATTTGGTGTTGTTGCCGAAAATTTCGCAGTATTTAAAGAAACATGCACCACATATTCGTTTGAATATCCGTCCGATCACCTCTGAAACCAGTTATCAAATGGCAAATGGTGAAATTGACTTGGCGTTGGGTTTTTTACCGCAATTGGAAAATGGCTTTTATCAACAGCAACTGTTTGAGCAGTATTATGTGGTGATTGCAGCCAAAGACCATCCGCGTTTGACCGGTGACAGTATCAGCACAGCGCAATACTTGGCTGAGTCACATATTGATATTGATGCAGGCATGGGACATTACCATATTGAAAACGAGCTGCTTAATTTAGAACTAAAGCGTGACATTTTAATGCGTTTACCGAGCTATTTGGGGGTAGGCTTGGTGGTACAAGAAACAGATGCAATCGCCACAGTCCCATACTATTTGAGTGAAGTTCTACTTTCACGTGGCAATTTAAAGATCTTCAATGCGCCGATTGCCTTTCCAAGTTATGGAGTGAAACAGTATTGGCACATGTCTTGTCATCATAAAACCAGCCACCAATGGCTGCGTCATATGTTTCATGAAATTTTAATGAAATAGCATTCTTAAAAATTTGATGCTTTTTATTGGTGCGTATAGCAAAGATATTCGTGCTGAAAATTGAAAGCGCCCGTTTATTGCTCATAAATGGTATTACAAAGCTTGAAAATCGTAATACTAAATTGGCACGGCCTTTGCACAATCTAAACTGAAAGAGTGATCTAGGGTTCCGATACATTTTTGATGTATGTCTGTGACCGAGAGTTCACGGTTCGTAAGAACTACACGGAGGGATAAAAGCCCGGGAGGTAAACAGTTACGATTTAGGCAGAGGCGCATGAGCACAATAACATATCACGACGATAACGCACTATGGACTGAACTTTTACCGGGTGGACATCACTGGTCTGGGCGTATTCAACGTGGCACAGTCTTACAGTTTAAAGCCTTAGGGGCACAAGCTAACGTTTCTCTTTTCTGCGTCAACAGTGAAGATAAGCTCGAACGTTTTAATATGCCAGATAGTTTAAAGGCACAGCATACGGCATTTCTAAGTGCAGGACATGTGTTGTATTCGGACTTAGGTCGGGTTATGGCCTCAATTGTTCAAGACGATCATGGTTGGAATGATGCCTTGTGTGGTCCGAGTCGCACAGAACAAATTCAAAAACAATTCGGCACTCAAACTTTCCAAGATGCACGAAATAAGATGTATCGGAGTGGACGAGACAGTCTGTTACTTGAAATGACCAAGTTTTCATTAGGTCAAACCGACTTGTCAGCTACGGTCAACCTATTCTCCAAGGTTCGTCCTGATGATGCGGGCAACTTATCTTATGTTGATACTGACAATACCCATCAAATCATTGAACTGCGTTTTGAGATGGACTGTCTGGTGTTCTTATCTGCCGCACCACATGGTTTAAGCCAAGTCGTAAAGTATCAGCCTGCCGATATTCAAATGAGTTTATTCAAAGCCTCCGCTTTAACCGCACATGATATTTGTCGTGACTCATGCTCGCAAAACCAACGCGGTTTTCAAAACAACGCACGTTATTTCGCATTTGATGCTGTTTAAGCCCGAGGAGAATACGCATGACCAGTTTACAAGCATTTGATCAAGCTGTTTTAAATGAAGTCTGTCCAGCGGGTGAGGCATGGATGGGTGAAGTCAAGAAAGGGCAGTATTTCCGCATTATTGATCTCGAAGGCAACCAAGCAGTCGATACTTTATTTATTTCTGCGAACAATCCTGAAGAACGTTACAGCGCAACCGATACTCTAGCCATTAATCAGCAGATTTATCTCGAAAAAGGCACAGCTCTATATACCAACTATGGCAATAAAATCGCCACGATCCATGATGATAACTGTGGTCGTCATGACACCTTGGGTGGCGCTTGTTCATGTGAAAGTAACACCGTACGTTATGCACACGACACATTTCCGATGCACAGCTGTCGCAATAACTTTATGACAGCTTTAGCTTTGCACCCAATTGCGAAAAAGCATGGACTGAATGTTCGTCATATTGGGCCGAATATTAATTTCTTTATGAATGTTCCTGTGAGCAGTGAGGGACATCTCAAATTTGACGATGGAATATCGGCGCCCGGTAAATATGTTGAAATTCAAGCGGAGATGGATCTTATCGTGCTGATTTCTAACTGCCCGCAGCTGAACAATCCATGTAATGCCTATAACCCGACCAAAATTCAACTGATTGTACGTGACGGCAAGGAGTAATCAGCATGTTTAAAAAAGTTCTCATTGCCAACCGTGGTGCAATTGCCTGCCGAGTAATTCGTACATTAAAGAATTTAGGCATTCAGTCTGTTGCGGTGTATTCAGAAGCAGACCGTGATTCCTTGCATGTGACTTTGGCTGATGAAGCGGTATTTATTGGTGATAGCCCAGCTAGTCAAAGTTATTTAAATATTGAAAAAATTTTACAGGTTGCCAAAGAGACGGGCGCTGAAGCTATTCATCCGGGTTATGGATTCCTGTCTGAAAATGCCGAATTTTGTGACTTGTGTGAGTCACAGGGCATTGTGTTTTTAGGGCCAAATTCTGCACAAATGCGTAGTTTTGGTTTAAAGCATACCGCACGCGAACTTGCCATTCAGGCGGATGTGCCATTGTTACCGGGTAGCCAGCTTTTAGCAGACGAAGCGGAAGCACTGATCGAAGCAAATCGTATCGGCTATCCCGTTATGCTGAAAAGTACCGCAGGTGGTGGCGGTATTGGTATGCGTTTGGTGTGGAACGAAGTTGAGTTGAAAGATGCTTATGCAACCGTATCTTATTTGGCACAAGCCAATTTTAAAGATGCAGGTTTGTATTTAGAAAAGTTTGTAGAAAATGCGCGGCATATTGAAGTCCAAATCTTTGGGGATGGCCAAGGTTTGGTTTTGGCTTTGGGAGAGCGAGACTGTTCAGTACAGCGCCGTAATCAGAAAGTAATTGAGGAAACTCCAGCACCGCATTTAAATGATGAACAACGTGATTATATTCAAGGTGTTGCAATTCAACTGATGCAGTCAGTGAATTACCGTTCGGCAGGTACGGTTGAATTTGTGATGGATACTGACACCCAAAAATTCTATTTCTTGGAGGTGAATACACGCCTACAAGTTGAACATGGTGTGACCGAGCAAGTGTTTGGTGTAGACCTTGTGGAATGGATGGTCACTTTAGGTAGCGGTGACTGGACTGCACCGATAGAGGCGCTTAAATCTAAAGGTCATTCGATTCAAGTCCGTTTATATGCTGAAGATCCAATTAAGAACTTTCAACCCAGTGCTGGCTTACTGACTTATGTCGACTTTGACCCACAAGCACGCAATGAAACATGGGTCGAAACAGGTTCAAATGTATCTTCCTTTTATGATCCGATGATTGCCAAAATCATTGTGACCTGTGAGAACCGTGAAAGGGCAATTCAAGCCATGAGTGATACTTTGGCAAAAACTTCAGTGGCAGGAATTGAAACTAATCTTGAGTATTTACAAAATATTATTGACTGTGACGTGTTTAAAACAGGGATACAGACCACACGTTTTTTAAATACTTTTGAGTGGAAAACCCAAAAAATTGAGGTGTTACAGTCAGGTATTCAAACCTCAATACAAGACGTCAATGGTCGTTTGGGTTACTGGGATGTTGGAGTGCCACCATCGGGTGCGATTGATCCTTTATCTTTAAATATAGCCAATCAACTATTGGGGAATTCATTTAATACCGCAGGGCTAGAATGTACATTACAAGGCCCAACTTTAAAGTTTCACTGTGACAGCCAAATCGTGATTACGGGTGGTGAGATGTTTGCGACATTGGATGGTGTCGACGTTGCCATGTGGCAGACCCTTAATGTTAAAAAAGGGCAAATCCTTAAAACGGGTAAAATCACCACAGGTTGTCGCAGTTATATTGGTATTAAAGGCGGGCTGAATGTACCCGCCTATTTAGGCTCGCAAGCGACTTTTACTTTAGGTCAGTTTGGTGGTCACGCAGGACGCAATTTACTCATTGGAGATATGTTGCCCATTACGGCTTATACCTCAGCAGAAACTGTTGCACTCAGCGCAGCACAGGTACCAAGCTTTAGCAATGCTTGGAACATCGCGGTGATGTATGGACCGCATGGTGCGCCCGACTTTTTTACTAAACGTGATATTGAGCGCTTCTTTGAGCAAGAGTTTGAAATTCACTTTAACTCAAGTCGTACAGGCATCCGCTTAGTGGGGGAAAAACCTGAATGGGCACGTACCGATGGTGGTGAGGCAGGACTACATCCTTCGAATATTCATGATAATGCTTATGCCATTGGCGCGATTGACTTCACTGGAGATATGCCGATTATTTTAGGGCCCGATGGTCCAAGCTTAGGCGGTTTCGTTTGCCCAGCGGTGGTGGTTAGTTCAGAACTATGGAAAATTGGTCAGCTTAAAGCGGGGGATAAAGTTAAATTTATCCCAATTTCTTATGATCAAGCTCAAGCATTAAATCAAAAATATCATGCCGCGTTAAAAGCGGATACGACTGAAAATGTAGATTTTGCCCCAAGCTTGCATGCTGAAATGGACACACTCTCAGATGCAGTTTTGGCGACTCTAAAAGGTGTGAACGCTGCACCTGATGTGACTTATCGCCCCGCAGGGAACAGTTATTTATTGGTTGAATACGGAGAGTTGGTTTTAGACCTCAATTTACGTTTCCGTATTCACGCTTTAATGCAATGGGTCAAAGACCAAAGTATCGAAGGGATTATTGATTTAACCCCAGGAATTCGTTCGCTACAAATTCATTTTGACTCATTAAAACTTGATCAAAAACATTTATTGTGGCTTTTACAGCAAGCAGAAAATGAATTGCCTGACGTGACCGCAATGGAAGTGCCGTCACGCACAGTCTATTTACCTTTGGCTTGGGAAGACTCGCAAACCCAGCTGGCAACTGAGCGCTATATGCAAACGGTACGTCCAGATGCGCCGTGGTGTCCAGATAATATTGAATTTATCCGCCGCATCAATGGACTAGAGTCAAAACAAGCGGTGAAGGATGTTGTGTATAGTACCAATTATTTGGTCATGGGCTTGGGGGATGTTTACTTAGGGGCACCTGTGGCAACACCACTGGATCCACGCCATCGTTTAGTAACCACCAAATATAATCCTGCACGTACATGGACGCCTGAAAATGCAGTCGGCATCGGTGGAGCGTATATGTGTGTCTATGGCATGGAAGGCCCTGGCGGTTATCAGTTTGTTGGGCGTACCACCCAAATGTGGAGTCGTTACCGCAAAAATCCAGACTTTGAACAGGATAAGCCATGGTTACTGCGCTTTTTTGATCAAATTAAATTTTATGAAGTATCTGAAACAGAATTGATGCAAATGCGGGAAGACTTTAAAGCAGGGCGCTTAAAGCTCCGTGTGGAAGATGGGGTTTTAAATCTAAAAGAATATAATGATTTCCTCATTGAAAATGCAGCATCCATTTCAAGTTTTAAAGCAGTACAGCAAGCGAACTTTGATGAGGAACGCCGTCGTTGGCATGCAGCAGGTTTGGTTGAATATGTTTCTGAAAGTATTGATGCGGTTTTAGATGACAGTGAAATTCAGATTCCTGAAGGTGGCTGTGCAGTAGAGTCGCACATGCCGGGTTCTATTTGGAAAATTGAGTGTAATTCTGGAGATGTGGTAGAAGAAGGAGCGACATTAGCTGTGATTGAAGCTATGAAAATTGAAATTCCAATTATTGCCCCAGAACGTATGCGTGTTGAGTCCATTACTATTGAAAAAGGACAAACGGTCAAAACAGGTCAGGTGCTGTTTACGTTAGCCCCTGTTGCTTAAACTCAAATATTCCTAAATGAAAGGATTGCTAGGGCAGTCCTTTTTATTGCGTTTCAAAGCAGATGAATCCAATCACTACATCATTTTGTTAAATAAAGCTTCCGATGCGTAGCAGAAAATAGATTGTTATGAAATGGTTATAAAATGATGTTTTGCATGAAAATATGCTAATTTAGTACGACGCTAAAAAACATTATGGCTTGTATGAAAAAAACATTACTCGGCATGTTATTCATGTTAACTACATCAGTAGTTATGGCAAATACGCCAAATCAGACTGAGGTCACTCAAGCATCAAATCAAAATAATATTCGCGTGATGACTCGCCCAGAAATCGTGGGTTTGTGGGGAATGGAGCTACCAAACAACAGGAAATGCGTTGAATACTATAATTTTAAAAGTAATAGCGATGTCGTGATCAAAAGTGGCGAGGAATGGTCTACAGGAATTTACGACTATCAACCGTCAAACGATCAAAATGTTCAGTTGCCCGCACTCATTTTGCAAGTGAAGTATGATAATAATGAAGTCGATTGTTCTGGCTTAAAAGAAGATCAATCTGGTGAAATGTCTCAATACTTTGTGAAATGGAAAAGCCCATCAACCATTAATTTCTGTGCCAATGATAAAGGTCAGCAGTGCTTTGCAACACTACGCCGTGTTTTGCCTTAAGCATTTGTATTATCTATAAAAAAACCGCGATTAATCGCGGTTTTTTTTAGAAAGACTAATTAACTCTTTAGATTAGTCTTTATCTTGATGACCTTCAATTTGCTTTAACAAGTGTTTCTCAAGATAGTGAATATCCATCGCTTGTTCGCAGAACTTTTTATCTTGAAGAATCAAATCTTTGTGCAATGGAATATTGGTTTTAATTCCAGTCAAAATCATTTCATCAAGTGCTTGGCGCATACGTGCAAGAGATGTTTTACGATCTTTACCGTGCGCAATTAGCTTCGCAATCATCGAGTCATAATAAGGTGGAATGCTATAGCCTTGATAGATATGTGAATCAAGACGAATACCTGCACCACCTGGTACATAAAAATTCTCAATTTTACCTGGTGAAGGTAAGAAGGTCGTTGGATCTTCAGCATTGATACGACATTCAATCGCATGGCCTTTGACTTCAACTTGATCTTGTTCAATTTCAAGACCCAAACCACCAGCAATGCGGAGCTGTTGTTCAATAATGTCGATACCTGTCACCATTTCAGTTACAGGGTGCTCAACTTGAACACGTGTATTCATCTCAATAAAGAAGAATTCACCATCTTCAAACAAGAACTCAAAGGTACCTGCACCACGGTATTGCATTAATTTACAAGCATTTACGCAAGCTTCTAAAATGTCAGCACGTGCTTGCTCAGGTAAGTTTGGTGCAGGCGCTTCTTCTAACACTTTCTGATGGCGGCGCTGTAAAGAGCAGTCGCGGTCATAGAGATGAATCGCGTGACCATTACCGTCAGCAAGAACTTGAACTTCAACGTGACGAGGTGTTTGCAGGAAACGTTCCATATACACCGTGTCATCGCCAAACCACATTTCAGCATCACGCTGTGCAGCTTGAACAGATTCAAGTAGGGTGTCGACACGTTCTACAATACGCATACCACGACCACCACCACCAGAAGCAGCTTTCACGATCAATGGGAAACCAATTTCTTTGGCTTCTGCTAAAGCATTTTGAGGTGTAACTGCATTTGCAGATCCCGGTACGGTTGGAACACCTGCCTTACGCATTGCGGTAATGGCAGAAACTTTGTTACCCATCAAACGAATATGTTCAGGGCGTGGTCCAATAAAAATGAAACCTGAGTTTTCTACAATTTCAGCAAATTCAGCATTTTCTGATAAGAAGCCATAACCTGGGTGAATGGCATCTGCACCTGAAATTTCAGCTGCTGTAATAATGGCAGGAATATTCAAGTAGCTTTCACTGCTTGCACCTGGTCCAATACATACTGCTTCATCTACAAAACGTAGGTGCATTAAGTCTTTGTCAGCATCTGAATAGATCCCTACAGTCTTAATCCCTAAAGTTTTGCAGGCACGGGTGATGCGCAGGGCAATTTCACCACGGTTTGCAATTAAAACTTTTTGCAACATTATGAGTCCCCGTCTATTACGCGCGGTAGCGGAATAATGGTTGACCGAATTGGATCACTTCGCCGTTTTTCACTAAAATTTCTTCAACTACACCGCTTTGCGTTGCTTCAATCGGGTTCATGATTTTCATTGCTTCGATAATACCAAGTGTTTCACCAGCCGTGATTGTTTGACCGACTTTAACAAATGGCGCTTCACCTGGGCTAGGAGCAGCATAGAACACACCAACCATTGGAGAAGTTTCTACAGCACCACGTGGTGTTTTTGCTGCTGGAGCTTGGGCAACAGGAGCAGCCATAGCAACAGGAGCACCAGCTGCAACAACTGGACTGCGACGAGTAAGAGCAATAGATTGATCGCCTTCTTTAACTTCAATCGCTTGTAAGTCAGATTCAATCATCAGGTCGATGAGTTTCTTGATTTTACGAATATCCATGTGACAGTATTCCTAATTATGATTGCGTAGAGGATTGAATTTTGTTGAGAGCGTAATTGAGCGCAGCGCTATAACCTTGAGCGCCTAAGCCACAAATCACGCCAATGGCTTTATCTGATAAATATGAATGATGTCTAAACGCTTCGCGCGCATGAACATTTGATAAATGAACTTCAATAAATGGAATGGCTACACCAAGTAGCGCATCACGAATTGCCACGGAAGTGTGGGTGAGCGCAGCAGGATTGATAATAATAAATTGCACGCCATCCGCTTGGGCTTGATGAATACGGTCGACAATGGCACCTTCCCAATTACTTTGGAAAGTGTCGAGAGAAATGGAAGCATGTTTAGCTTGGGCGATGAGTTGTTGGTTGATGTCTTTCAGCGTTAGAGAGCCATAAACTTCTGGTTCACGCATTCCTAGCAAATTTAGATTCGGTCCATGAATAACCAAAATGGTCGAACTCATTTAGCTTGCTCCATTTATAAGTTGCAATAATTCTTTGCAAGATGGCTGCAAAGTTTGCGTATTATGGCATAAAGTTCTACATTTTTTTTATAGTTTGTTTGAATTGACGTAGATGCTTAGTGCCAAACTTCGGCAATATAATGTAAATTTTGCAAGGAATTGGCAATGTTAAAAGATTACAAATTTTCGAATGATTACTCTTTTTTACATTGTAAGTTAAATTGACCAAAAACTGCATTTTTGTTTTAGGTTTACAGCATGTAAATGACGTAGTTACCCATGCGAAAAACAGTATGATTCTGTTGATCACGCTGAAATTTATTACAGTATCTTAACCGATTTTTAAGTGCTAACACTGTATATCAAAATAACAGTACTGTCTGAAAGTGTTTGTATCTGCTGACTTGGCTATCAAACCGCATTATCGCGCAGGCTCGAATAAATCAGATTTCAAAGTCTTTATAAAGCAGCATATTTTCTAAAGTGAATAGAAATATAACATCACTTTCTTTAAATAAAACATAAGTTTGTTACATCAATATTTAGAAATGCTTTATTTTATTCACGGATGTATTCTGACAGTTACATGTTATGAAAATAATGGAATTATCCTAGGCGGGATGTGGCCAAGCCTAAAGCTATAGTTATTTCTTTAGTTTTCGACTTGTTTTTTTTGCCTATGTTTAGTTGTGAGTGAATTGTAGCTTGTATGTCTGAATACTTGGTTTTGGGTAAAAAAAATACAGTCATTTCATATGGTTTTTTGATCCAAAGATTGGCTCAATCACGCCATGATTGGCTATTTTGTTCACGAGAGCGTTCTTGATCATGACAAAAGTAGCAGAGTAGTGCAGGTTGGGTATTGGCAATAAGTACGATAGAGTCGGAAAAGGTCTAAAATACATAAGTATTTATGGTTGTTTTATATGCAGTTTTTAATTCGCTGACGACAGAAATATAAAAAACAGCCCGCAATGAGCTGTTTTTTTATCAGGTAAAACGATTAGGCAATAAAATCCAAGATGACCTGATTGAAAATTTTGGGCTGTTCAATATTTGAGATATGTGATGCATCTATTTCAAATAAAGCACTACTACGTACATGATTGACCATGTATTGAGCATCGGCGATTGTAGTCACAGGATCTTTACTACCTGCAATCACAAGTAGAGGTACTCGAATACTTTCGAGTTTTTCACGTAAATCCGCTTTAGCCAAAGCTTCACAGCAACTCGCATAACCTTCTGGGCTGCCAGCACCTAAGTCGTTTGAAAGCGCTGCTACTGTTGCTGCGTTGCTTTGGATAAAGGGTTCGGTAAACCAACGGCTCGCGGCCGTTGATGCAATCGGTTCTAAACCTTGGCTACGAACGAGAGATGCTCGCTCATTCCAAGCCTGTTCACTGCCAATTTTTGCGGAAGTATTGCATACAATGGCACGGTGGAAACGTTCAGGCTTATGAATGACTAACCACTGACCTGTGAGACCGCCCATAGAAATGCCGCAAAATATGGCTTTTTCGATGTTCAGGTGGTCGAGTAAATGGATCAAGTCTAGACCAAGTAGTTCAATATCATAAGGTCCTTGAGGTGCAGAAGACTGGCCATGCCCACGAGTGTCATAGCAAATCACGAAATAATTTTTCTGGAAAAAATTGATTTGTGGCTTCCACATGTTGAAGTTTGTACCCAGTGAGTTTGAAAAAACAAGCGCAGGATTTCTTGAATCACCAAAGGTCTGATAGTGAATTTCGGCATTATTTGAAGTAAAACTTGGCATAAGTTCTTCCTTAATTCATTAAAAATTTTCAGTGTTTCTACTGTTGTTATCAGCAATAAGTGTTATGAGTAGAAACACCACGTCAGATCAGAAGGATGGTTAAACGCGCTGAATAATCAAAGCAATCCCTTGACCAACCCCAATGCACATCGAACACAAGGCATAGGTTCCACCCGTTTGTTCTAACTGGTTTAAAGCTGTGGTGACTAAACGCGCACCCGATGCACCGAGTGGATGACCGATGGCAATTGCGCCACCGTTTGGATTCACTTGAGTGGTGTCATCCGCTAAACCAAGATCACGCGTGACCGCCAGTGCTTGTGCTGCAAAGGCTTCATTTAGTTCAATCACATCCATCTGTTCTAATGTCAGATTGGCTTGTTTGAGTAATTTTTTGATGGCAGGCGCAGGTGCAAAGCCCATGATGCGTGGTTCTACCCCCACAGCCGTAGATGCAATAATCTTGGCACGTGGTTTAAGTTGGTACTGCTCAACCGCTTGTTCCGAAGCAATCAGTACAGCAGCCGCACCGT
>NZ_BKFU01000080.1:0-11665 GCF_008980265.1 Acinetobacter sp. TUM15064
ACCCTTTCGCTTTGTTTTTACGATTGCTTCCACTAGAGGAGCAGGACACATCATATTTAGCTGCATCAGCTAAAATTTGTAACTTTTCACGAATACGATCGCTCATGACTCACTTCGGTAAAATCAAAAACAAAAGTATAAAAAATTTCGGTCCTAAAACATGTAGAAAGACTGCTTTCAACGACACTGTTTGTCGCTATACAATAAAATATGATACTCAAGGTTTTCTGTATTTTTCGATAAAATAATGAATATTATTTGCCAATTCTGCTGTGCTTGGGCAAAGTGTTGATATGAAAAAGGAGCAAGCACATGTCTTTATTATTAGAACGCCTTGGAATTAAGCATCCTATCTTTCTCGCACCTATGGCAGGTGTCTCTACTCCAGAACTTGCAGCAGAGGTTTCAAATCAAGGTGGACTCGGCTCACTAGGCTTAGGTGCCAACACCGTAGAAACAGCTCATGCACAAATTTTAAAAACTCAAGAACTGACTGAGCAACCGTTTCAGGTCAACTTTTTCTGCCATCAAAGTGTTGAACTTGAACCCATAGCATCACAGGCATGGATTGATTTTCTAAGACCTCATTTTGAACAATACCATGCAGAACCTCCTACACAGTTGCACTGTATTTATCCAAGCTTTTTAGACAACGATGACTACTTAAATGTCGTACTCGAAACTCGCCCTAAAGCAGTAAGTTTTCATTTTGGAATCCCACACCCTCATCAAATACAAGCCCTAAAGAATGCGGGTATTTTAACCATGATCTCTGCAACAAACTTAGCGGAAGCACGGGCAATTGAAGCTGCAGGTATAGATATTATCATTGCGCAAGGCACTGAAGCTGGTGGTCACCGCGGAATATTTAATGAACTTTTTGATAGCGCAATTCGGACTGTCGATCTGGTTCAACTTTTGGTAGAGCACTGTCAGTGTCCAATTATTGCCGCTGGCGGCATCATGAATGGTGCGCAATCTCAACAAATGTTAAACCTAGGGGCGAGTGCAGTCCAATTGGGTACGGCATTTGTACAGTGTAAAAGTTCAAATGCAAATGATGCCTATCGTCATGCGTTATTTCATGAGCAAATTACGCAAATTAGCGCCAGCATCTCAGGTCGTCCCGCACGAGGACTTCTAGGTCACTGGCATACACAAGTCGACTTACCAAACCGCCCTGCAGTCGCTGCTTATCCATATGCTTATGATCTTGGAAAACAATTACATGCTGCTGCCAGTCAACAAGGTGATCACGGCTTTGGTGCTTTTTGGGCTGGAAGCAATGTGTCTCAGATTCGTGAACTTGAAGCTCGTGATTTGATTAATCAATTAATTGTTGAAATGCAACAAGCCAATTATTAAGTCATTCTATCTTTTAGCTAAGCTCCAATAATGGAGCTTTTTTTATTTGGTTTCCAATAGGTTAACTTGTTCCACCTGCACATCACTCATTGTTTCACCATGCACAAGCAACTGATCAAAGTAGTCTGCAACCACTTTAAATTGCTCAGTTGTGCTTTCAACTTTATACATGTTTTGGCGGAACTCATTACTTGAGCGTAAGCCTTTGGTGTACCAAGCAATATGTTTACGTGCAATTCGACAGCCAGAGTATTCACCATAAAAACTATACAATTCAGAAAGATGCCCCTGCAACACCTCTTTAACTTCCTGAATATTAGGTGCAGCCAAATGCTCCCCTGTGTCCAAATAATGTGCTATTTCACGGAAGATCCATGGACGCCCTTGCGCTGCACGACCAATCATAATCGCATCTGCGCCAGTATAATCAAGTACATATTTAGCCTTTTCAGGACTATCAATATCTCCGTTGGCAATGACTGGGATTGACAATATTTGTTTGACTTCTTTAATCAGACTATAACGTGCGGTATTCAAATACATATCTTCCCGAGTACGACCATGCAGTGCTAATGCTGCAATACCCGCCTCTTCTGCGCGCTTCGCCACCCGTAAAATATTTTCATGGCCATTTAAAAAACCTAAACGCGTTTTGAGCGTCACAGGAACATCAACCGCAGCAACAACTTCATCTAAAATACGAGCCACCAAGTCTTCATCTTTTAAAAGTGCAGAGCCTGCCAATTTATTACAGACCTTTTTTGCAGGGCAACCCATATTAATATCTACTATTTGCGCACCATTTGAAACTTGATAGCGCGCGGCTTCAGCAAGCTCTTTGGGATCTGATCCTGCAATTTGTGCAGAAATCGGTGCTAGTTCACCATCAAAATTGGCACGGTATAAACTCTTCTTACTCATGCGAAGTGTCTGATCTGCAGTCATCATTTCGCTGACCGCATGCCCTGCACCAAAATATTTGCATAATGTGCGGAATGGACGATCAGTAACACCTGCCATCGGTGCAACAAAAATAGGGGAATGCTTTGATTTATCAAACAAATCTCTAATTACATTGTTTTTACTCAATTTTTACTTTCCCATATTCTCAAAGGTTTTACATGATTTTCAATCATTCTTAACTATTCTTTACGCCTAATTTGCGCCATAATCATCCTTGTGGCGTAAATCCAACTTTATGGCGTAAATATGGGAACAATTGCAGAACGAACTACAGCTGATGGTAAAACTCGATACAGAGCTCAAATACGAATAACTCGTAAAGGCTTACCACCATTTATAAAAACAAGAACTTTTGCAAAAGAGTCATTAGCCAAAGAATGGATTAAACGACTCGAAGCTGAGATTCTGGTTAATCCCGCTATTCTAAATCCAGAAGCTAAGGTTGTGTCAAAAACTTTAGAACAATTCATCACTCAATATTTAGATGAAATTAGTGATGAATTTGCTGATACCAAGACTGCAGCACTGAAAAATATCTGTAATTATGATATTGCCCATAAAGATGCTTACACCCTTTCACGTCAAGACTTCTCAACATTTGCAATTGAACGTCGAAAAGGCAATCCAATTGAAATGATAGATGGCGTTGCGCCAGCCACTGCTTTAAAGGATTTATCCCATATTTCATCAGTTCTAAATCATGCTGAACTTGTATGGGGTGAAGACGTTGCACACGCAAAAAATGAATTGTCACACTCACTTATCGGTCTAAAAAAAGCTCGGATTGTTACCAAATCAAAGGAGCGTGATCGTTTAATCACATCAGAAGAACTTCAAATTCTGACCAATCACTTTTATAAAGGATGGAAGCGTGTTCGTAACGCTATTCCAATGCACTTGATTATGTGGCTTGCGATCTATACAGGTCGTCGTGAAGGCGAACTATGTGAAATGCGTTTAGATGATTTTGACAAAAGAAATAGTCAATGGAAGATCAGGGATGTTAAAAATCCAGATGGATCCAAAGGAAACCATAAGTTTGCCCATTTAGAGCCTAATGCCCTACACATCATTGAAGAATTACTTGAACCGTCTATACGAAAAAGAGTGTTGGAGCTGGGTTATAGTGAAGAGCTTTTATTGCCTGTCAATGTACAGACAGTCAGTGATTATTTTCGTAGAGCATGTCGTTTAAATGGAATTGAAGATTTAAGGTTCCATGATTTACGCCATGAAGCTGCAACACGTTATGCAGAGGATGGCTTCACGATACCTCAGCTGCAAACGATTACATTGCATTCGTCATGGAATAGCCTTAAACGTTATGTAAACCTAAGAAAACGTGGCGAACGTTTAGATTATCAGACAGCTATTCAATTTGCCCGACAACAACATGATGCTAATTATTCTAAATTTGCTTTAAAACAAAGATATGTATCCGCTGCTGATATTGCGGATGCAGAGGATGCTTACTCTCAAGTTCTAACACCTGATGTTATAAATACTGAATTTTCTTTTACCAAAGAACTGTTGGAAAGATTTATAAAATCATTCCGCCCAACTAAAAGCATTAAAGATATGTATAAAGAAAAATCTAATGTACAGAACATATTTGCGTGGAATGATGTGCAGCAGTCTTTTGTAGTTCCATACATGCAAAATGCCTGGGAAAATTGGATTGACGATAATGGGACTATTGATTGGAAGCAACTACCAGATGACACCACTCACTTTAGCATCAAAGGGCTAGATGTTTTAAAAATTGAAGATGAACGTGTCTACAAATGGGAAAAAGAAATAGAAAAATGGTTTGATATTACTAAATATTTTGATATGAATAGTGTGAAATTGATTATGAAAAAATGAATAAACTAAGGGTTGCATTTATTGATGATAAATTTTTTGCTTACATTCCTAAAGAGTTTTTAAATTTAGCTAATCTAGGCATTGATATCTCTATGAATAAAAATTTGCACTGGATATCACCACTTGATGATTAATCATAATTAAAGACCATTTAGAGCTACTATTAATCATTAATTTTGAGTGTTTTTTGTGATATTAATAAAGTAAATACAAAAGCTAAGCAACATAGTGACCTACTCTAATATGCCTAACAGTTCTGAATACAAAAGACTAACAACCACTGAATTAAATGCTTTAATGACCATGGCCATGCAACAATCATTTAACGCAATTGTGATTACAGACGCATGTTTTGAGCATAATGGCCCAAACATAATTTTCTGCAATCCTGCATTTTGTGATATGACTGGTTATAGTGAAGAAGAATTAATTGGAAAATCACCACGCATATTACAAGGTCCTGAGACAGACAAAAATGTAATACGAGAATTAAAAGCTGTATATCTAATGGGTTATTTTTCCACAATAACACTATCAATTATCGTAAGGATAAGACTCCATATTATGTAGAATGGAACATATCCCCTATTAAAAATGAGATAGGTGAAATTACTCATTTTGTCTCAGTCCAGAGAGATATTAGTGAAAAATACGAAAGCCTAAAATTTCAAGCTATGCTGATTGCGGCAATTAATGCAACACCTGACACAATAGTAATTACAGATGATCAATCTAGAATTAAATTTATTAATAGTGCCGTAGAAAAACTCACTGGTTACACTTTCGAAGAACTAACAGATAAACCAATCCACAAACTTTATCAACATAATGAGCAGCTTGTGGAGTTAAGCAATAAAAAGAAAGGACTAAGCAATTTTGAGCATATGAAAGACCTTGATCAAAATCTGTTTTTAGATCTCATTTTTACACCATTAAAAGACCACAAAGGGGTCATTACACACCACCTTAGCGTTGGTAGAAATATTAATCACCATATTAAGGTCAAAAGCCAACTTGAAGAGTGGGCAAATTATGATAGTTTGACAAGCGTATTTAATCGTCGTTATGGGGATCATCTACTAGCTACAATTCAGAATGACATGCTTAAGCACAACAATTGTTGCTGTATTCTTTTGAGCGACATTGATAATTTTAAGACTATTAATGACACCTATGGCCATTCATTAGGTGATAAAGTTTTACAAAAAGTAATGAGTGAAATCGCTAAAAATATACGGAGTCAGGATTCTTTAATCCGATGGGGTGGCGATGAAATCTTAGTTGTATTGCCTGGTATAAAACTTTCTTCAGCAGTAAAAATAGCTGAACGCTTAAGAACAGCAATCGAGTCTTACAATATTCCGACTGCTGAAAAAGTCACAATGTCGTCAGGAGTGGTCGCATGGAAAAGAGGCGAAACTAAAGAAAGTGTTCTAAAAAGAGTGGACGAACAATTATATATTTCTAAAAATAATGGCCGTAACTGTGTATTTTCTCAACCTTAATCCAAAACTGGAAATTAGGAACGGTGAATTAAAATAGGAAAATAGTTGATAGTGAATTTATTGAGAGCCATCATTAGATTAACTTGTAAATTTTATCACTGTTAATACTCTGAAAAAACATTTCAAAACTTGGACGAATGTCTTCACCATCAACTGTTATGTATCTTAACTTTGAGTTTAATTCACTACTTCGAGAGTTTTTATCAAGAGTTGCATCTATGGAATATTTAGTCCCAAATTGATCTTTCACGATAACTTTTTTCTTTAACATTTATTCACCCCTTTATATGATTTATTAAAACAATTTAAATATTTTCCTAACAGATTTTGAAGTTAAATTTAAATAACTGATTTAATTCAGTATAAAATGTTCTTCCATCTAAATTTAAGTCAACCACAATTCCAGATTGGAGTAATACGCGCTTACCAACTTCAATAGATTTTAGTCCATTTCGTGTATTTTGCATTTTTTTTAGAGGGATTAGAGATACCTGAATTTCAGTACCATTCGCGGATTTAGCAATTAGATTGCTTAGATTTTCCAAATTTCACCATTTCATAAATTTCTATAACAATTAAGTTAATAATTCTTCTTGCGGATAAAAAGCACTTTATAGTGCTTTTTATATTTAAAACTCTTTATAAAGCAATAATATTAACAGCATTAGGACCTTTTTGGCCCTGAACTACACTGAAAGAAACTTTCTGCCCTTCGTGTAGTGTTTTGAAACCTGAACTTGCAATTTCACGAAAGTGAGCAAACACATCAGGACCTGACTCTTGCTGAATAAAACCAAAACCTTTAGTTTCATTGAACCATTTAACGGTGCCATTTACTGTATTAGACATAATATATCCTACTGAATTTTAATGAAAATTAGCCAAAATTAATGACTATATGTAACTTTGAAATAATTTAATGGAGCTAAAGATCTGAAAAACGAAGGATTATGAATAAAACTGCGATAATTTAAGAGATTTACTAAACATTTATTTTTTTCTAGTTGAATGAATCATACACTAAAAATAAATTTAATCAAGTTTTCTTATATATATATTTAATTATCTTATTATTATTAAATAATACAAGAACACGGCTATAAGAATTTTATAATTAATGAATGCTAAATAATGAAACCATTAATTTCATTAAATTGTATGGATGGAACGTGAATAATCACCAAAAATACGTTCTAGCCCAATAAGTACTAGAACGTATATGGCTTAATTTTGGAAATCCTTAAGATGAATCTTCATCACAAAAGTGGTGAATCAATAAAAGGTTTACCAATTAAAAATATCTTATTAAAATTTATAACGTAAAGTTAGAGTGTCATTACGAGGTGAACCATAGTTCATGCTGTTTGCTCCAATACCTTCGTAATATTTTTTGTCAAAAATATTTTCAATATTGGCTTGAAGGCTTAAGTTGTGGTCAAAGTCATAACCAAACATTGCACTAGCAAGAGTTACAGCACCCTGTTCGATATAATTTGCATCTGTTCCAGTATAGAATTTGCTCTTATAACTCACACCTGCACCTGCTTTCCAAGAACCAGTCTTATACTTTAAAAATAGATTCGAGGTTGTGCGTGAATTGTTGGTGTTCACTTTTACCCCATGAGATTTAGCTTCAAAGTTCGCTATACCAAAGTTGATGCCCCAATTTTCATTAATTTCACCATCAGCTTCAAATTCAAAACCTTCAGACTTCACACCATCGACACCATAGTAAGCGTTTTCTGTAGAAGATCCATTCACTTTTACATTGTTACCATCGGCATCATACAAAAGTGAAGCAACATTATCTTGTTGAATTCTAAAGACTGATAGTGCAGTATTTAAGCGTTTATCAAACCATTCACTTTTAATTCCAGCCTCATATTGTTTACCAATTATTGGGTCTAAATAACTGCCATCTTGCTGTTTATTATTTTGTGGTTTAAAGATATCCGTATAACTCGCATATACAGAGTGATTTGGAGCAAAGTCATAGATCACACCAAAGTACGGAGTAACTTCATTATTAAATTCTCGATCACCACTTCCTGTGGCAAGATTCTCAAATTTCCAATTGGATAAACGGACACCTGCAATAGTTTTTAGACTATCCAAAATTTGGAATTTACCTGAAATATAAAATGCACTTTGTGTCGTTGATTGTGGGTAACCTGAATATGTACCTGGCTGCCATTCTAAGTCTTGTAATAAATTTCCTGCGCCCGTAATGTAGCTAAATGGGTTAGCTAGATATTTTGATGCTCCGCCACCATAATATGAACCCGCATATTTATACTTATAGGCTTCATTTTTGTTCCATGAACCACCAAAAATAATTTCTTGGGGTTGGTTGAATAAGGTAAATGGTGCATTCACATAGATATCAACGTTATTTTCTTTATTTGCTTGTTCAGCTTTCCATACGGAAAGATTACTGAATGAACTCGTATTGGTTGCTTTATCGACCTTACCCGAAGTGTAAAGTAGTTGTGTATCCATCTCTACTTGGCGATAGGTATATGCTACATTCAAATTAATGTCATTGAATAAAGTTTGCTTAAGCCCTGCAAATACCATAGTGTCATCTTGATTCCAATAAGTCCAAGGTGCACTGACAGTAACTTTTCGAGAAAAATTAGTTCGAGATCCATCACTATAGAATGCTGGAACACCACCCCAACGTACGCCTGAACGATTCAATTCTTGATAAGTTGCACCCAAGTACACATTGGTTTTATCTGAAATATCCCAATCTACAGTTCCATAAACGACGTTACGTTCTTTCTCGTAATTATTCATAAAAGACCCTTCATCGGAGTGTTTTAGGTAAGCACGTCCACGTAAAGAGCCATCGCTGTTTAATGGCGAAGAAAGATCGGCAGTAGTTGACCATGAATCCCATGAACCGTAGGAAGTGCTTAAGTTACCAGTAAATACTTTACTGTTAGCTCGTTTGCGCACTAAGTTGGTTGCCATAGCTGGATTACCTGCGCCAGTAGTCAAACCATTTGCGCCTTTAATGATTTCAACACGGTCATATATCCCTAAATCTAAATCATTAGATCCCATGTTTGTGGTCGTTGGCATTCCATCTATCATGTAGTAATCAACACTAAAGCCACGGGCGTAAACTGATTGACGTTCATCTGTACGCGGTGTTGAAACACCTGTAACAGTATTGAAGAGATCTTGCAGAGAAGAAAGATTGCGGTCTTCTAGATATTGTTGAGTAAAAACTTTAACGCTTTGAGGGGTTTCTCGTAGAGATAAATTAAGTTTGGTCGATGTGCTGTTACTTTCTGCTGTGTAGCTATTGGAGCCTTCGGTTACACCTTTATTTTTTTCTTCCGCTTGGACTTTGATTGTTTTCAATGTCTCAACTTTATTCGTTTCTTCAACATCACTTTCTGCTGCATAAACTCCTGTACTGATGCTAATGATTGAAAGGCAAAGGGCACTCATACGAAATTGCACGCGCAGTCTCCAATAAACGGTATTAATAATGATTCTAATTATATTACACATTGTTAAATAATGTAATCGCAACCGTTTATTAAAAACAATAAACCCTCTTTATTAGTCACTTAGATTCTCAAATGAAGTGCTTCATTGAAAAGAAACTAGGAAATGAAATTTAGACAGATACGCCATAGTTAAGGTTTTTATGCTGTTTTACGACCAAGTTAAAGTAAATATGGGGTGTATAAAACCTTATATCAGAAGAAATATGAATAAAACTATAAGATAAATATTATCATTTGCTAATGATAATTATTTTTATTGATGTATTTTGATACAGCCAGTAAGATGCCCGTGAACATTAAGTGAGAATTATTATTTGTTCGAAATTTTGTGGGTATGGGTAAAAGGTATAATCAATGATATTAAATAGAACAGCACTTGTTGCAGCAATTACGGCATGTCTGCCATTTACACTGTATGCTGAAAGTGAGATAGAACAAGCGGGGAAAGATGTTCAAACACTACAAACCATTGTAGTTTCAGCCTCATTAAAGGAGCAAGATGTTGATAAAGCCCCAGCATCAATGAGTGTTGTCAGCAAAGAGGAAATTGAGCGTAGCGCAGCCACAAGCATTTCCGATATTCTGACGCAACAAGTTGGCGTGGCAAATTACAATACTGGTGGTGATAAAATCGCAATTCGTGGGATGCGAGATACATCTGGAAGTTATACGCTGATTTTGTTAAATGGTAAACGCATGTCTTCGCTTGGTGCGATGTGGCGTGGGAATGATTTTGATTGGAACTCGATTCCACTGAATGGTATTGAACGCATTGAAATTATTCGTGGACCGATGTCATCTTTATATGGTTCTGACGCCATGGGTGGCGTAATCAATATTATTACCAAAAAAGCAGAGTCAGGGGTTATGACAGGATCGGTTTATGCCCAATATAACCGACTTGAAAATGGGTCTGGTAAAAATCAATACAGTTACGGTGCTTCGGTACGTGGTGGACTTTCTGATGCATTAAGCTTTAGCTTATCTG
Source organism: Acinetobacter sp. TUM15064 (assembly GCF_008980265.1). Lineage (NCBI taxonomy): Bacteria > Pseudomonadati > Pseudomonadota > Gammaproteobacteria > Moraxellales > Moraxellaceae > Acinetobacter > Acinetobacter sp. TUM15064. Next base: position 10,212 of record NZ_BKFU01000080.1, read on the forward strand.
CCTCAGCAACGGATAAAGATGCATGGTACCGCAAGACGAGTGACCGTAATGCCAGTAACTATGAAGGGGCTTACTTTGTAGAAAAACAAAGCCAAAATGTGATGGGAACCTTGACGTGGGACATCAATGATCAGCAAAGTGTGGATGTAGATTTAGGCTATAACCATGACGAACGTCCGCTAACCTATGATGGTCAAACCACTTACGCATCTCAAGAAATTAAGCGTACCAATTTAGGCTTAACACACCGTGGTAAGTGGGGTTGGGGCTCGACCGAGGCTTACATGGGTTATGAGCATAGTGATATTGATGATACCGATTCAGAATATGACAACCCAATTTCACGAAGCTATAAACAAGAAAACCTGATCGCGCGAACTTTTGCGAATTTTGACTGGTGGATAAATAACACCACCGCAGGTGCCGATTTTAAAGATCAAAAAATTACGGATAATGTCTCATATTCATCGGGTGGAAATGAACAAAAAAGTTATGGTGTATTTGTGCAAAATGATACACAACTACTCGATGACCTCACCTTAACCCTAGGCGGACGTTATGATGATTATGATAATTTTGAAGGGAAAGCCACAGGCAAAGCCTATTTGACTTATGAGTTATCACCAGGCGTCATCTTGAAAAGTGGTTTGGGTCAGGCATATAAAGCACCATCGCCTTATCAACTTGATTCCAATTATAAAATGATTAGCTGTGGTGGAAGTTGTTACATCTATGGAAATCCTGATTTAAAGGCTGAAGAAAGCACGAACTACGAAGCTTCATTGATTGTGACACGTCCAAATTGGAATGCAGGCGTCACGTTCTTTGATAATGAGGTGACGAATTTAATTGAGCGTGTAACAGATTCTGCGGGAACCACGGCGAGGCCTTATAAATGGGACAATACTGCACGTGCAGAAATACGTGGCGTTGAGTTAACTGGGGGATATCGTTTCAATGATCGGATTGGAATTAAGTCGAATGCAACTTATTTAGATGCGAAAAATAAGGTGACCGATAAAAACTTAACTGAACGTCCAGAATGGACTGTAAATGCGGCATTGGACTGGGAAATTGTTGAGCAATTCCGTACAACACTTGCTGCAAACTATATTGGCAAGCAATGGTATAACTCAGCAAACACCATTCGTTTACCGAGCTATACAACTTATGACCTGACTTTCTCTACGCCACTCAGCAAGAGTCTAATACTCGATTATGGGATTCGAAACTTGACCGATATTGATTTAGAAGATGAATCAACCAGCTTTGTAACGAAACTATATGGTCGTAATTATTTTATAAAGGCAACGTATAGTTTCTAAACTGTATTAGTTCAGACTTAATCTGACATAGGTCTTGAAAAAGAAGAAGTTACCGATTTTGATTAAAGGTGTCGAATCTCAATCAATAAGGGTAACTTCTCATGTTGCATACTAACAATCAAATCATCA
>NZ_BKFU01000081.1:0-11630 GCF_008980265.1 Acinetobacter sp. TUM15064
AGATTTTTTATAGATTATCTTTATTTTTTTACAATAATGTTTAACTATTTCCCTTATTCTTTTTCTGTCTTAAATACTAAAATCTATTTTCACTCATTATTTAGCCTATATAAATTTTCTATGCTTTCTAAAAAACAAAACAGAAGCTTAAAGCTCCTGTTTTGTTACTACAGTTTTCGATTTTAGAAGTTATATTTCGCCATAAAACCAACACGGTTGTCTTTGTAGCTATTTCCTGCAAAGGTATCGCGTTTACCATTGATATATTCAACACCTAAGTCCAATGGCTTAACTGGTGAATAGATAAAGTTAATCCATGCTTGGTAAACTTCTTCATTTGCTGCTGGATTTAAAGTTGCGTAATCCGTACCATCATCCGCAAACAGTGCGCCATAAGCTAAAGTCGAACGTAATTTTTCGTTGAACTTATATGTACCACCGACCTGCACACCAAATGCTTCATTTTGCTCGATGTTACCATTTGCTGGATCTACGTAGAATGCTGTATTACTTCCATATAGGTAATTACTATTACCTTGTACATAAGATACATCTGCACTTAGTTTTAGCGGGTCAATCACTTGATAATTTACACCAGCTGCCACACCCCAACCTGTTTTATCATCGCCTGATGCATCAGACTTATATTGCTCTACTAAGCCGCGAACAGATGCATTTGCTTTACCATCTGCAAAACCTTGCGTTAATTTTGCAGTTAATACAGGTAAGCTATATTTTACATCTGAAGTAACGTTTGCTGTATTAGTCGCATTTCGAGCTGTTGCAGAACTATTACCTTCTTCAGCAGCAAGGAATAATTTGGTTGCAGGCGCTAAATTAAAGCCATAACGAACTTGTGGAATACGTGCCGTACCCCCACCCACGTTGGTCCCAAAATCAATCATTTCTGGCGCATGGTTAGACAGGAAGTTAGAAGTGGTTTGACCAAATAACCAGTTGTTATAGGTTAAATACGCATGGCGAATACGTAGTGCTTCATTTGTTCCAGCAAAGTCAACTTCAACCTTACCGCCAAGCTTATTATCACCACCAACATTGGTATTGAAATCCAAACCTAAACGCGTAGTTTTAGCAGTTGCGCGAAGCTTGTCTTTGGTTTGACCATCTGAACTAGACACTTTATTGAAGTCATCATCCGCACCTTCAATAATGTAGTTTGCATCGCCACGAACAAAACCATATAGGTTAATGTCAGCACCTGACTTAGATTTAAATGAAGACAATGCTGACTCAGGCTTCGCAGGTGGTGCTGGCTGTGCTTTGACTTGTTGAATCTGAACGGCTTGTTGTTGTTGAACTTGTTGCTGCTGTTGCATTAAAGCTTTTAACTCAGCAACTTCAGCGCGCAATTGAGCAATCTCTTGTTGTTCTTTCGTTGCTGCATGAGTCGTTGTCATCATCAACGCGGCAACACTGAGTGCTAGGCTTTGAGCGACAAATGGCTTTTTAGTGAGGGCTAAACGCATACGCAAGCTTCCTTTATTACATAGTTAGTGGTAAGTCAAAAATTCCATTTCAGTAAAATTTACTATACAAAAACCATTCCATTTCGGTCTCTTTATGTATAGAACAATCTTATAAAGATGAAAAATCGCACATTTCGATGTTTTTGGATATGATCTTTTATTACTTTTGCAACTAAAGTCTAATTAGAAACCTTCTAAACTGGAATAAGCATCACACTTCATCTGCTTTGAATTATGAAATTACAATTTAAAAATGTTTTTGCAATAATTAAGTAACAATTCTTCATATATTCTTAAATATAGACTGAGTTTTCGGTGATATCTATATTTTTTTCTTATAACTAAAGTCTTAGTTTGATTGATAACCACATGCTGCCAAATAAGTGGTCAAAACTACGTCTTTGCATAAAAAGTAGGATAATTATGACGCAGCAGATGTCCGATCTTGTCGATCAAGCAATTCGCTCACGCCATTCAGTTCGTGCCTTTACAAACCAAATGGTTGAGGTACAAACCCTTAAAGATATTTTACACGTCGCCAGCCGAGCACCATCAGGGACCAACACACAACCATGGAAAGTGTATGTGGTCACTGGGAAAAAGCGCGACGAAATAGTTGAACGTGTTTGTCATGCGCAACTTGAGCTTTTTCAACATCCTGAAAAAGCAGCACAATACCAAGAAACTTTCGCTTATTATCCTGAAAACTGGATTTCACCCTATATTGACCGTCGTCGCGAAAATGGTTGGGGGCTGTATGGATTACTCAACATTCAAAAGAATGAAAAAAGTAAAATGGCTCAACAGCAACTCCGTAATTTTCAATTTTTTGATGCACCTGTGGGCTTATTTTTTACAGTCAATAAAGTCATGGGCATTGGGTCTAAAATGGACATTGCCATGATGATGCAAAATGTGATGGTTGCAGCCAAAGCACGTGGCTTAGACACCTGCCCACAAGCAGCATGGAATCACTTTCATTCTATCGTACTGGGTATTCTTGGTGCATCATCAGATGAAGAATTAGTCGGCGCAATCGCTTTAGGTTATGCAGACCCAGAACACATTGTGAATAGCTTTATCACACCACGGGTCCCCGTAGACGAGTTTGCTGTTTTTTTAACTGACGAATAGAGATCACAGCTTTCATTTATCAAAAGAGACTGATTACAGTCTCTTTTTTATACATTTAAATGTCTCAGACTTAGGCTTTTATCCCTTCGTCTTGCCCAAGTTTGAACACATAATATAAAGCCAGTAACACAAAAATAGCCATGACAATGGCCATATTTAAAAGTGCAGACCAAACTAAGAAATTTAGAATCACGCCACAAAGTAAACCACATGCAAATTGCATACTGCCCATAATAGCACTAGCCGTTCCAGCACGAGCGCCTTGCTCAGACATTGCAATTGCCATTGCATTTGGTCCCGTAAAACCAATCGCTGCAACGGCTAAAAACATACCTGCACACACAACAGATAAAGGTGCTGATGCCATGCTTCCTGCTATTAACAGCAAAATAACCCCTAACAATTGCAAAGCACTCCCTATTTTTAAACGTTGAAATACATTTAAACTACGTGCTAAACGTTTATTTAAAGTTGAGAAAAGCATGATGCCAACTGCATTTGCACCAAAGGCATAGGCAAAAATTTGCTGACTCAAACCATACCCGTCCATTAAAATGGCAGCTGAGGCACTGATATAACAAAATAAAACCGCGCCAGCAAAACAACCGACAAACATTGGTCGTCTAAAACTTGGATCTTGGAAAATCGCACTATATAAGTTGAGTACTTGATTGAAATTCAGTTTTAACCGACGCTTTGGATCTAAAGTTTCTTTAAAAAAGAAATGTACACAACAGAGACTTCCCAAACCAACAAGCATCAATATGGCAAAAATACTGTGCCAACTACTAAAACTCAGCACCAAAGCGCCCAAACTTGGTGCAATAATTGGAGCAATGGTCGTCACAATCATCATACTGGCAAAAGCTTGTGCCGAAGCTTGCATATCCAAACGGTCACGAATTGCAGCACGTGCAATCACCACCCCGACACAACCACCTAGAGCCTGTAACACCCGCGCAGCAATTAAGCTCCATTCACTGTTTGCAAACACACACAGTAAACTGGCCACAATATAAAGGCTCAATCCAAAATACAGAGGCTTTTTACGCCCGATTCGGTCACTTACAGGCCCATAAATTAGCTGCCCAAGAGCCAAACCAAGAAAATATGCAGGCAAGCTGTTAGCAACCATTTGTGTGCTTACCCCAAAGTCATCTGCCATTTGTGGCAAAGCGGGTAAGTACATATCAATAGAAAGTGGGCCTAGTGCCGTCAATGAAGCGAGTAAAAGAATCCAAGCGTTAGAATATTCCGCTTTTTCCTGTGTAGTTGACATAGGATTAATGTGTTTTTTAAAGGAGAGTTTGCAGACAAGTTTACACGCTCCATAGTATGATTTATACCTGAGCAAGTGAAATTTCACATATTCTCATATTTGAAAATTGTCTAACCCTAAAAGACAGATAAAGGTGCGCTTTGAAAGCATGGCTGACGAGCCTAAAACAGGCTACTTATAATACAACCTTTATGTATAACCTCCGCATGGTCATCACCTTTGCAGGAACCGCTTTTGTACCTTATTTTATGGGGTTCCAACTGGCAACTATTCCACTTACACTGGGTGCAGTTGCAGCGGGTTTAAGCGATATTGATGACCGCTTTTCTGTGCGCATCATGAACTTGATTTATACCTATATTGGTTTTTTCGTCACAGCCACCTCTATTTATTTTTTATTTCCGCACCCGATTTTATTTGCGCTAGGTCTTATTGTTTCCTGTATCGGTTTTATTTTACTGGGTTCATTGGGACGTCGTTATGCAACCATTTCATATGGTTGTTTGGTTATTTCCGTCTATTCCATGCTTGGTGTCGGTCTTTTTGACCAATGGTATATGCAACCTTCGCTTTTAGTCATCGGTGCAATTTGGTATAGCCTGATTTCAACCATCAGTTTTCTGCTTTTCCCAGTACGTCAGGTTCAAGATAACTTATCCAAATGTTATTCGTCTTTGGCCGATTTTCTCTTTGCCAAGTCTAATCTATTCGATGTAGATATGACGCCAAATAGTTATCAACAAAGTATGATTGAGCTGTCTCTGGAAAATGGCAAATTAATTGCGATATTCAACGACATGAAAACCGCTCTACTCACCCGTTTAAAAGGTGACCGCGGGCAGCGTGATACCCGTCGGAGCTTGCAATATTATTTTGTCGCACAAGATATCCATGAACGTGCAGATTCAGCACATATTGACTATCAAAAACTGGCTAAGATCTTTCAGCACAGTGATATCTTGTTTCGCTTTCAACGTATTTTATCCATCCAAGCCAAGGCCTGTAAGGACCTCAGTAGCAGCATATTAAACCGCCAAACCTACGTGCATAATAAACGCTTTAAACATGCATTTGAAAACCTCCGCTTATCTTTAGAAAAGCTCAAAGATGAACAACAATATGACCAAATTTGGGTCAATGCACTGTTTTCCTTATTTCAAAACTTAAAATCAATTGATGCACAGCTTCGTAACTTAGAAACTGAGCGCAATATTAAATTTGATAAAAGTAAGCACATTGAAAGTCAGCTTAAAGATGATGATCTCAAAGGTTGGGATGACATTGTGGTGCGGATTAAACAAAATCTCACGCCTGAATCCGTACTATTTCGACATGCAATACGGGTTTCGATTGTGCTCTTGGTCGGCTATATTTTTGTTCAAGTAACCAATATTCAATATGGTTATTGGATTTTACTGACCGCTTTATTTGTCAGCCAACCCAACTTTAATGCCACCAAACGCCGTTTGCGCTTGCGGATCATAGGTACATTGATGGGAATTCTTTTAGGTTATGCCATCTTGTATTTTGTCCCATCCATTGAAGGCCAATTGGTCATGTTAGTGATCAGTGGTGTCCTCTTTTTCGAACTTCGCAGTAAACAATATGCTCAAGCCACTGCATTTATTACTATTTTGGCTTTAATTAACTTTAATTTAGACGGCATGGGTTACGCCGCGGCACTTCCGAGGATGATTGACACCCTGATTGGCTGTGGGCTAGCGTGGTTGGGTGTGAGTTTTATTTTCCCCGATTGGAAATTTCGTCGTCTCCCCCGCACCATTTACCGCTCCCTTGCCGCACAATGCAATTATTTGGCTGAAGTAATTGAGCAGTATAAATCTGGACGCAACAATGGCTTGAATTATCGCGTTGTTCGCCGTGCAGCGCACAATACCGATGCCGAAGTTGCTTCACTCATTTCAACTTTAGCCACCGAGCCTGACTTTGATCCCACTCAAAAAAGTTTGGCATTTGAATTTCTGTGTCTCAATCATACCTTTATCAGTTATATTGCAGCACTGGGTGCACATCGTGAAAAAATTGACGACCCACAAATTTTAGAATTGATGGATCGCGCTTTTGATAATATCCAAGGCGCACTGCTACGTGACGAAATGCCTGATTTAACTGCACAGAATATGCTTCAAACCATTCGTCAACGTTTAAGCCAAAATAATGAAGAAGATCAAAAAGCATTGATCATTTTGCAACAGCTGTCATTGATGTTTAGCATCCTAAATCAATTCAGTCGTTTGAAGCAAAGTTTGAGCCATGAACGGGATCACGAGGCTACAGAATTAGCTTCATTATAATTTGGGTGATTTTGGAACAATATACTCACTGAAATGCTCTAAATAATGCTAAACTTTTTGCAGTTTTAAATCTGTTACTTTCACTATGACCGCGAAAAATTTATACGCTTATACTTTACAGCCTGTGAACTATGAAATCACTGAGTCTGAACAACGCGATGCTCAATTAAAAATTTGGCGTAGCACAAACAAAATCAGCCTGAAAGCCTGGATCATCATGGGTGCAGTCGTTGCCCTTTCAATCCTCGGCTTAATTCTGCTTAAAAACTATTCCACAATTTTTTGTTGGGTTGCCATAGCCTGTGTTGTAGTCTATCTACTGGTCCGTAAATTCGGCCTAGAATGGTATGTAAAACGCAAAATGAATGAGTTTCCAGTACAGGAAATTAAAGGCATTCGCTTAGGTGTACAACCTCATGGTCTGGTTATGCGCCAACAAATGGGCATGCAGGAAGGTGTCGGTGCAATCAGTTGGAAAGATATTTATGAATGGTACAACACACCTGAGTTCTTATTGATTAAGTTTAAGGTGAAAGGCCAAGAAGGTGCTTACATCCTGCCAAAGCGCATGGATAGTAAAAACTTCTCATTTAATACGATCCGTACGCATTTAAAAGAAACTGTGGGTGAAGCTCAGCCGCTTTAATCGCTTTTTATTTTATAAAAAACCTCCTTATTTGGGAGGTTTTTTTATCCCCTAAACCTCTAAATATAAATGATAATGAGAATAAATATTAATTGCTAAATCCATAGTATCTTCTCAATCTTCAGGTATAATTCGCGCACAACAAATCGCTCACGATCAAGTCTAGCCATGTTTAAAAAGACATTTTTCCAAGTGCATTGGTTTTTGGGAATCACTGCGGGTCTCATTCTATCTCTTATGGGTGTCACAGGTGCCATCTACTCTTATGAACAGCAAATCTTAAAGTGGATGAATCCTAGCAGCTATACCGTTCAAGCAAGTCAAAACAATAAATTAACTCCTGCTGAGTTGTATCTGCATTTCCAAAAGAATGATCCAAGCATCCAAATTAACAGTATTACCATTGCTCAAGAGCCCACTGCATCCAGTACAGTTAATATTGTGAAAGAAGGTGCACGCCGTGGCTATAACATGATGGTAAATCCATATACCGCCGAAGTTTTACCCGAAATCAAAGGTCGTGATTTTTTTAACTTTATTCAACAACTACACCGCACTTTAACAGTCGGTCCTGTGGGTAAGCAAATCACAGGTGCCTGCACCCTCATGCTCATCTTCTTTGTATTGAGTGGTTTGTACCTCCGTTGGCCCAAGCGTCACTCCATCAAACAATGGTTTTTTGTTAAGCCTAAATTGAAAGGACGCAACTTCATTTGGGATTTACATGCGGTTGTTGGCACTTGGGTGGTGATTTTTTATCTCATCTTGGCCTGTACGGGGCTGTACTGGTCCTATGATTGGTGGCGCGATGGCATGTTCAAAGTGCTTGGTGTTGAACGCCCGCAACCACAAATGCAAGAAGGCCCCCGTCCAAATGCAGGTGTAGTTCAAGGCCCACGCGGCGAACAAACGGGTGCTCGTGGTGGCGAGTCACGTGAGCAAGGTCGTGGCGGCCCACAAAGCGAGCACGCTACACGTGGGCAAGGTGAGCATAAAGGCTTATCACCTCAACAAGTGCAAATTGCTTTAACCCAAACATGGACAGGCTTTAATGCACAAGTTGGTCGCGACTATTCAACACTGACCTTAAATATCCCGAAAAAGCCAGATGGCACACTTGAGCTTTCATTTGTAGATGCAATTCCACAGCATGAGCGAGCGCGAAATTCAGCAGTCTTTAATTATCAAACTTCAAAAATTGAAAAAATGGAGTTATATGAAGAGAAGAAGCTAAATGAAAAAATCATGAGCAGTATGCTTCCTGTACACCGTGGTAGCTTCTTTGGCCCAATTTATCAATTCTTTGCCATGTTCGCATCACTAATGATGCCACTGTTCTTTATAACGGGTTGGATGCTCTATCTGAAACGCCGTAAGCAAAAGAAACTGACCCAACAAGCCCGTGGCGGAGCATTGAATGTTACGGTTGATCCAAATGCGAAACCATGGCTGATTGCCTATGCAACACAAACAGGTGTGTCTGAGCAAATCGCTTGGCGTACTGCAACCAGCTTACAAGAAGCAAGACAGCCAGTAAGCGTAAAAGCGGTACAACACTTAACGCTTGATGACTTAAAAACTGCCGAACAAGTACTTTTTATTGCAAGTACTTATGGCACGGGTGAAGCACCTGACTTAGCCAGTAGTTTTGAAAAGAAATTTTTAAATACAACCTTGGATTTGTCACACCTGCACTATGCCGTATTGGCTTTAGGCTCTCAAGAATACCCTGACTCCTATTGTAGTTTTGGGCATCGCATTGACCATTGGTTAAAAGCCAATGGAGCGCATACTTTATTTGCAACCATTGAAGTCAATAATGCAGACAACAGCGATATTCAGCGTTGGAATAGTGCTCTTGCCTCTGCAACAAAACTTGAACTTCAAGCCATGAATATTGATAAAACTTTTGATCAATGGACTTTGGCACAACGTGAAGTACTCAATCCAAACAGTGTTGGCGCACATGCTTATAATATCGAGCTAAAAACCAACTTCGATGTTACATGGCAAGCAGGCGATATTGCTGAAATCCAACCTGGTAATAGCACAGCACGTATCCAAGCCTTCATGCAAAAGCATCACATTGCAGCACAGAGCATCGTTGAATCCTTAGCTATTTCGATTGAGCAAGCACTTTGGGATAAAAACCTCAGCACAGAGATTGAGCCTTTTGCCAATTTGGAACATTTGCTGGAACAGTTAAGTCCTTTACCTACACGTGAATACTCGATTGCAAGTGTACCGACCCAACAAGTGTTACGTTTGGTTGTGCGCCAACAGCAAGATTTAGAAGGTGAACTGGGCTTAGGTTCTGGTTGGTTAACCCAACATGCCGAGCTTCAGCAACCTATCGCACTGCGTATTCGTACCAATGAATCTTTCCACTTGATCAATGACAACCGTCCTATCATTTGTATTGGTAATGGCACAGGTATCGCCGGTTTAATGAGTCTACTCCATGCACGTACCCGCCTAGACTATACTCAAAACTGGTTGATCTTTGGTGAGCGTCAGCGTGAACATGATTTCTTCTATCGAAGTACGATTGAAGCATGGCAAACCACAGGCATTTTGCAACGCTTAGATTTAGCATTCTCACGAGATCAAGCAGAGAAAGTTTATGTACACCATAAACTGACTGAACAAGCCCATGAGCTTAAAACATGGGTTGAAAAGGGTGCCGTCATTTATGTCTGCGGTAGCATTAATGGGATGGCAAGTGATGTTGATACAGCATTGGTAGAAATCTTAGGCGAAGAAAAATTAGATCAACTCCGCCAAGAAGGTCGTTACCGTCGTGATGTTTATTAAACATTAAATCAAGATGAGAAAACCGAGCCACAGTGCTCGGTTTTTTTATATATAAATTTGCTAAAATCCATGCAAAGCCTAAACTCACAAGCCTACATGCAAAAATCAAAAAGAATCATTAGTTTTATCATCGGTTCATTACTTTTCGCAAATGGCTTGTATTTTATTTTACAACTACGCTTTGATTTCGGCATCCTCCTGCCTTTGTTTATTGGATTAGGTCTGCTAATTTATGCACTCACCGCCCCTAGGCTTAGGGCTTATATTCAAACCAATAAAATCCGACAATCAATATGGCGTTACACTTGGGCTATTTTCTTGCTATGGATTTGTAGTTTAGCCATTTTCTTTCTCTTTTTAAAATTTTCAAATGAACAAAACATACCCCATGTCAATGCACCCGCCGTTTTAGTTCTTGGCAGTGGGCTAAAGCACGGTAAACCGAGTCCAACTTTAGCCAGTCGCTTAGATCAGGCAGCTCATTACGTAAAACAATATCCAGAAACTATTATTGTTGTAAGTGGTGGGCTATCTCCACAGCAAAACATCAGCGAGGCCAACGCAATGCGTCAATATTTGGTGGATCAACACCATATTCCAGCCCATCGCATCTACACCGAAGAACAAAGTACCAGTACAGAGTTAAACCTGTTCAATAGCAAAAAGATTTTAGCTCAACAACATATCTCTATTGAACAACCAATTGCGATTGTCACCAGCGATTTCCACATTCCACGTAGTCGTGCGATTGCAATTCGCCAAGGTTATCAATCACCCATCATGATCGGTGCTAAAACACCACTTGAAACTCGCTATAACGCATGGCTACGAGAGTATTTTGCCTTTATTAGCGGTTGGCTACTCAACGAATACTAAAGCAAAACCATATATTAATGCAGACGAATATGACGTGGTGAAGGCAATTGTAATTGCTTGAATAAATCAGGCTTTTGTATCGAAAACTGATACAGATAATTTTTAATATCTAATAATAATTTTTCAGGAGCAACCAAAACATTCTGCCCTTCTGGTGTTAAATTCATCGACACTGTCGTATTTTCAACACGTAAAAAAGGAATCACTTTTTCAACCAAGTCCGTTAAACCAATACTCTGAATTTCATAACCCGCCCAATTATCTTTCACTAAAAGCTGTGCTAAGCCTTTACTCTGCCACATCGCAAATGAACGCTGTCCAGTTGGTGTAGCACAGAGTGCCCACCCATCATGATACAACGCCAAAACATGGCCCTGATGCACAATAGTTTCAATAAAAAGACGATAAACTTGGAGAGGATCGTAAGCAGTATTTTGATTTTTAGATGCAGCTTTGCGTTGATATGGATTTCTCATAAATCTGTCATGTTTTAAAATTATTATTGCACAGAAGTGTATGAAAACAGCTTGAGATAAGCAAGGTTTTTACGACTAGGGAATATGGTGGGCGCTGACGGGATCGAACCGCCGACATTCTGCTTGTAAGGCAGACGCTCTACCAACTGAGCTAAGCGCCCTTGAGAAGTAAAAATAGCATTGCTATTTTTATGATGCAAGAAAGAAATCTTGCTTGATTCCATTTACTAGCACAAGGGATCTAGGAAATGGCGCAGCGGACGGGGCTCGAACCCGCGACCCCCGGCGTGACAGGCCGGTATTCTAACCAACTGAACTACCGCTGCAACGGTAATTGCGAATGCAATTAGGGTCATTAAGCTTACAGCTTGAATATGGTGGGCGCTGACGGGATCGAACCGCCGACATTCTGCTTGTAAGGCAGACGCTCTACCAACTGAGCTAAGCGCCCTGATTTAAGATTGTCAGTCTTAGATTTCAAATTTAAGCTCAGGAACTTAAATTTATATTTAAATGGCGCAGCGGACGGGGCTCGAACCCGCGACCCCCGGCGTGACAGGCCGGTATTCTAACCAACTGAACTACCGCTGCGTCGTAAATATG
>NZ_BKFU01000082.1:0-10645 GCF_008980265.1 Acinetobacter sp. TUM15064
ACCCTGTTAGAGATGTGCCTTTAACATAAAACTTCGACTTTATGATATTGCTTGAGTTGAAGTAATGAAGTGAATGGATTCTCAGATTGGCATAAGTGGTTGAGCTGTTCATGGAATTGGTACTCAAAAATATCATTACAATATATCGCCCACCCTTTGGTTAAATGCGTTTCGGTATTTTCTATATATAGTTCGCATGAGTTTTGTCCGATTAAACGGATATCCTTAATTTTAAATAAGCTGAATTCACCCATTTGAGTTACTCCACTAATCAATCTATTTAAACATTAGCAAGGAATATGCCAGTCTGTTATTTACATATATTTCAATACCATATATTAATTATTTATATTTAAATTCCTCACAGGAAATATTTATGCATTGTTTTTGTGCATTCAGCTACAGCTACGTTTAGTTTTGTTGCATTCTGCTAGCTTTCTTACAAAAAACTTAGCGCATATTCCTTCAGGCCCTTTAGGTGGAGATGTAGGTACTTAATGATTCTCCTATACAGGCTTTGTTGCACAAAGATTTATAATTTGAAGCACTCCCCAACTCACTCAAATTTAAGTTACAACTCGGGTATGAGGTCGGCCTAATTCCGTAAATTTATTCAGTACGGCTATACGGGCATGTATCTCATTGACTTGGCTCCCAAAGTTTCTTGAATATAGTCGATCGCCTAATAATTTAATGCAATGCATTTTGGTTTCGACCAAACTTCGCCGATGATAGCCTGACCATTTTTTCCATAGGTCCTGCCTAAATGTTTAACAGTAAGAAGTAATTCATTTCGCTCTTGCGAATGAACTTTTGTATCTTTCCAAGGCTTTGCATTTTTTCTGGGTGGAATAACTGCATTCGCTTGCCGATCTGCAATGACCTGACGGCATTGTTTTGTGTCATAAGCCCCGTCTGTATAAACTGAATCAATCTGTTCATCCAACGGGATTTGTTCAAGTAAATCCCCAAGGACTTATGAATCGCTCACATTGTTCGTAGTCAACTGTGCAGCCCGTATTTGCAGGGTTTTAGCATCTATACCAATGTGAAGTTTACGCCATTGACGACGATATTCAGGCTGATGTTTCCTACGTTTCCATTCACCTTCACCTAAAAACTTTAAGCCAGTAGAATCAACGAGTAGGTGTAATCCATCACGACTTTTTTGATAGCCAATTGCAAGATCAATATACCTTTGTCTTCTGCAAATGGTGGAATAATCTGGGGCTGTCCAATCTAATCCACAGAGTTTAATCAGGCTTTATACAAAGCCAGTGACCATGCGTAGGGAAAGACGAAATATGGATTTAATCATTAAGCAGCATTGGATAGCTGTATCGGAATAAGTCTGATTTCGACCATGTTTGCTTTTTGGTTGAGCGTACCATTGTGTTTTGGGATCAAACGAAATGGCAATATTCCCACGATTAATGAGAGCTTGGTTATATGTGGACCAATTGGTTGTACGGTAGATTTTAGGTGTAGGCTTATTCATTCGAAAATTATATTATGGAATAAGCCTTTAGAGATAGGTTTGTGCAACAAAGCCATTCAAATGTAACTTTCAATACAAAATTTATATCACATCAAATTCAATTCGACGATTCTTCTTGCGCCCATCAGCCGTAGCATTATCAGCAACAGGTTTATTTGCTCCCATTCCTTCAACACTTAAACGCTCTTCAGCGATATGCTTGTTGAGCAAATAGTTTTTTACAGCAATAGCTCGCTCTTTACTTAAAGCTAGATTCTTTGTCGCATCACCAGAACTATCTGTATGCCCAACAATTCGGACTTTCTTTCCTCCAACCTTATTTAAAGCCAGTGCCATTTCATCTAAAATCTGTGTCCCGCTTACTGCTAAAATGGCACTGCCAGATTCAAATTCGATAATTCGATTTTTAAGCGTATCATCAATAATTTGTTGTTCTGCCTGATTTACAGAAAATTGCGTATTTAAGCGATAAGGCGGTATGACTAAACCCTGAAATAAGTTTGTTATGGGCTGGATATCCGTTGAGTTCATTACTTTTCCATTGAGTTCCATCTGCGTACCACGTACGGACAATTTCCCTTGATGTACTTTTTTTAGCTCTGGAATCACCAAATTCGCTACAGACTCACTCCAACCCGATGGTGCATTTACAGCTTTAACTTGTATTTTATCAATAATTTGATCTGCACCATAAATGCTGTACATTTTAGCTAATATGGTTTGCTTACTGGCTTGATTGGGAACAATGCCTTCTACAATAACCGGCTCTGCCCAAACGTTGACACCGAAAAGCAGTGTTAAACTGAATAGAATTTCCGTTGTTTTAATTTTATAATTTATTTTCATATCTCATTAATCTATAAATGTTTTTTTAAAAATTCTTACGCCTTGCATTAAGCTTAATTGCCTCTCACTTAATGCTTGTTCAAGGGTTGCCAAACCAGCATTTTGCTCTAAATATGGGTCGATCCAATTTGCATTGACCAATGAAACCCAACGACCTGTATCCATTTTTTGTGTAAAAATTTCACTTAATGTAAGAATATCAGCGCCTTGAAAACCAAATAGTAAGATCGGTTTTTCGTCATGAGAAATGCCTATCAAGAGCTCTGCATTTTGATTTTGAATAAAATAACTGATTAACTTGACCCAAAAAGCTGCAATTTCGTAGCAATAAGCAGCGTTATGAATAGGTAAAATCAAAACTTTGGTAAGGCGACTCGTCCCTTGCTGAATAACTGGTTGTAGCAACAAACCTAATCCAATCATACTTTGGGCAAACTCGTAACTACTAATTTTTAGTAATTGTGCAAATGAGTGGATTGTATGATGTTCATAAAATGCAGAGGCTTCAACATGATTAAAAACCTGAATTTCATTCTGTAATTTCGTCAACTTATCCAATAATATATTTTCATCGCGTAGTGACCGCATTACACGGTTTTTTTGAAACAAATCAATCAAAGTTTGTTTATAGCGGTATGGTGCATAAATAATATGCTGGAAACTATCATCAACCTCCAATAAATGGCTTAAGACCATTGGAAATTGGCGCCCTGAACTATCATGGCTTGCAATTAAATTTGCCACAAGAAAATGATTTTCTTGTGGGTTTGCAATGAAAAAGTCTAATGATGGTAATTTCTCATAAGCTTGAGCAAAGTTTTCCGATTGCATCGCATGTTCTAAAGCTTCCGTAATCCATTGGTCAATCACCTGAATTAAAGCATATTGTCCACGTGTTTTTAAGAAATCGCCATGTGCTGGGTATTTTCCATAATATAAAGGCAATGTACGCAGTTCATCCATATCGGCACGCCTCCTTATCCCATGTCTTCCATAAAATCATGAACGTGGCTCCTGCAAATTTGTAGGAGCTTTTAAACTCACCGCTGTTGCTACAGGTGCTGTTTGTGCAGCCACCACACGAACGGATTTAGTTGAAACCACTTGATCAACTAATTGCATACCGTTATAGCTACGTTGCCCTCCTACTCCACCACTAGCATCCCCGCTGATTAAACGGAAGTTAACTTTTACAGCAAGTTCAGGATTTTGTTGATTTTTCCATATCATTTCATAGCTTCCTCCACGTTGCGTACGTTGTGCACTGTCAATTAAACGATTAATCCCGTACTCACCTGGAGCCTCAAAAATCGTATGGGTTTTTCCATCTAAATCAATAGCTGTAATACGTGCACCTGGAATTGCACCTGCATTTGGCCAAACAAAGTTCACCCACTGCTGAACCCCATTTTCATAGAGCATACGTTGTCCATCAATATCAATGGTATATGATAGAAGTTTAGTATTTTCAATTGGGTAAAATTGAAAATTAGATTGATTTTGGGCTACTGATGCAGATGAAGTTTGATTTAACTCTCCTGTGGCCATGCCACGACTTGGCGCAACATAAGTTTGAAAATTTACAACAAATTGTGGATTCAAACTGATACCTAGATCTTTCCAAGTCTTCGATGTCAAAGTATATCCACGACGAATGACCAACGGATCAAGTGTCTCTTTTACATAACGTGCAATACTGCCATTCTCCCCGAGAACTTGACTGATCTCACTGCTGGTGGCTTGTAAAGTTGCAGAAGAGTTAAACGGATATTTCTTACTCAAACCACTATTAAATGGTTGATATACCTGCATTTGCCAAAGTTTATTCATCTCATCTTGTGCTGGAGTAATTAAACTCTCAAATGACTGTGTAAGGGGTGACATAAGTAGCTTTTGTAGTATTTTTTGATCTGGCTCAGACAACCCAACAGACATTTTTTCATCTACCAGTTTTTGCGTTGTATTGAATACTGAATTTTGCTCATTAATGGTAGATTTAACCAAGCTTATTGTAGCTGGCCCAACGTCACCAGAGCTTTTTAGATCATTGAATTTGCTACGAACTTGTGCCAAAGACTGCATATATTCATCAAGCAAAGATTTATTTTGTTGATCATCACGTTTACGGACCAACTGATAAAACATTTGAAACTCGTTGGAAATAGACCCTTGAGCTTGATTTAAGATAGTTGCATTAAGTTTTGCATCATCACGTCTTAAGACTTTACGTTTAAACCAAGCAACAAATCCAGTCTGTGGTGCTGCAAGTTCAGCCATTACAACAGGATTATCCCAACTAGTCTCTGTCGCAACTCGATCAAACACGCTGCGAATTGGTGAGTTTTCTGGTTCACCTAAAACTTGGATAAAATTCGTTTGTTGAGCATAATCACTTGCTTTCGCATAATGTATGCCCGTCAGAAATTTTCTCCACTCCGCAATATATTCCTTTTTATATAAGTCAGTTAGCTGTTTTCTGATTTGATCTGGGCTACCGCTAAAGCTTAAATCGTCAGATTGCGTGCTATTTAGCACCCAATCTTTGGTGTCTGTTGGGCGCTTGGCAACTTCATCAATAGCTTGTTCGATATATTCAGACCATGCGGCATGTGTAAACATGCCTGGTAGTGCATAACTACCTAAAATTGTATTTTGATTCGTCTCACCCAACATCTGTTTTATGGTCAATGCAGGATAACGAACTGCTGCGCGCATTTTGAGTTCATTATAAACACGATCTCGTGCAGGCATGCCTCGTACTACAGACAACAAGGCTTGACGTGCTTGATCCACCACCAGACTATCTGAGCTTAGGACTGGAAACTTAGGATCATTTGTTAAAGTCATGCTATATGACAGCACTTGCTCAGCTTTTTGAATCATTTCACCGCGTGGCATTTGTCCACGATTATTGTCTAACCACGACCGCCAAAAGCGAGTCACTTGGTCACTTAAATGACTGGCATCCATATATTGAGCATTACCCATCATCAAATAGGCTTTTAATGCATTGTATGCATCTTGTGGATTCGTATCACTCGGCTCTAAATATTGCTGTGTTTTTGAAACAGGTGTTAGCTTTACATTGCTATGATTGGTTCGCAATTGCTCTTCATTGGCTTTAACACGTTGTAAATATTGAGTAATATTTTGCTGCGTTGGAACCAATATAATTTGTTGAACACCTTTTAAGTATTCAGTTTTAAGCTTCTCATGCAGCTCATCTCCTTGATATAAACCAAAAGCAAACTTTAGTGGTCGATCTTGCTCAAATTGATCGAGTTGTTGCATACGTTCTTGTAAAATTAACAGTGCGTTAAGCTGTGTGGACAACTCTTGACCTGACTGTTTTTCAAGTAACACAACCTTTTCTAAGTCAGCCTGTACATCGGTAATCAGTTGTTGATTATTACGATAAGACCAAACCCATAGACTTAAAATAAGAGCCACACCAAATAAAGCGGTAACGAATGCAATATACCGTTGACGTTTACGCGTTGGGTTGATGTGTTGCTTAACTAAGTTTTTGTCTTTTAAAATAACGTCTGAAAATAGACCTTTTAAAAAATAACCATGATTTTGTGAAATTGAACGTGTTGGAATACCGCTGTCATTACCCAAACCTTTCTGTAATAAAAAGTCTTGTGCAATTTGTTCAGTCATTGGGCTTTCGATGATACCTTCTTGTAGCGCACTCGTGAAATAAAAACCACGAAAAACAGGCTTAAATTGATAAGGATTATCTTCGAAAAGTGTACCAATAAACGTTTTCAATGCAGGCTTTAAGCTCTTAAACTCCAAAGGAAAAGTCATTACGCTTGGCGAGATATTCTGAGCGTGTCGACGGCTAAGATGTGTGGTACTCACCCCTTTCAAACCGTCGTATAAAATTGAATAATGTTTCTCAAATAACTCAACCGCATGGTTTGATGCATCTGTGCTATAAGGTAACGTTGCGCCCCAAACCTGGTCAAACTCGTTCACTTCATAGCATTCAAAAAACTCTGTAAAACCAGCAATCAAATCCATTTTCGAAAAAACCAGATAAACTGGAGAGAAAACCTCTAAACGTTCAGTTAGATCTTGAATACGTGCACGTAAATTTTTCGCAAGTTTAATTGATTTTTCAGGGCTATTACTGACTAACTCAGCAATACTCACAATCACAATCAAACCGTTAATAGGTGCCTTGGAACGATTCTTTTTTAGAATATTTAATAAACCTAACCACTCAAAATGGTCATCCGCATAAATGGAGTAACGCCCTGCGGTGTCCAATAAGACTCCTTCTGTTGAAAGAAACCAATCACACTGGCGTGTTCCACTTAAACCGGCAGAAACTGATCTTTGATGTGTCTCTTCAAAAGGAAATTTTAGACCCGAGTTATAAATGGCTGAGCTTTTTCCAGCAGCGGGATTACCAATCACCATATACCATGGCAATTCATATAAGGCTGCATTGCCTTTCTTATCGCCTAGTTTAGATTTCCGAATCAATTGGATAGACTCTTTCATTTGTTGTTGAATCAAATGAAGCTCATCGTTGTTTTTCTGCTTTCCATATTCAGCTTTCGTATCATGGGCAATGGCGTCAGCAAGCACCTCACCTTGTGCAGCGTGTCGACGACGCATAATCAATAAATACACACCCCAAATCACAAGCCCTAATACATAACAGATCATTAAAGCCCAAAAAACTTTGGCGGGAATCGTGTTATACATTGCAAATAACGCAACAAAACAAGATAAAGCGATAATGGCCTTAGGATTCGTCACATACTGCCAAACATAACCTAATACGTTGTAAAATAAAGAATTCACGTTACTCTCTTATTCTTTTTTAATTTAAATGGATTGTGCTAATTTTTCATTCATGTCTTCATATGCTTGTATAAAGCAATGCGTTGAAGATTGATCTACGCTATAGATCATTGTCATAAGTTCATCTGGCAAATGCATACCCAGCATAAAACCGAATATTTTCGCCAAATGCTGCGTATCACCAAGACTTTGTTTTGTATAAATAAAATGGTGTGGCTCAATATGGCTTTGACTAAAAGCATGATTGACCTTTTTTATGGTTGGAATATTTGTCATATCATCCAATATCAACACAAAAGGCTGAACGGGCTTCAATTGCTCTAAGCTCAGCATGTGCTCAGTTGGAAGTTGGTCTAAGATATTGTCCACATTTAAACCAATATTCAGTTTTTTTTGTGGTGTAGTCTCTAATAGTTGTAAAAAAGATGCAGCCAAACACCAACTCGATGCATATTCTGAAGGTAAGTAACGATCCGTCAGCCATGTTTTTTCATCTAGCAACTCTTGATCAATTTCAGAGTCAACATTAAGAATCAATGAAATTTCTTCTAGTTGCTTAGACACTTGTGCCAACAACAACACCCAGTCTTTATAGGCAGTTTCCTGACTCAAATAATGATGTTCAATTTGAATTTGTGCAGTGATGATCCCTAAAGACCTTAAATAATGCTCCACAATTTCAAAACTTTGTGTTTCATTCCAAAAATGTAAAACCGACTCAGATAACAAAATATGGATATGAATACGATTCAGTTTCGTTACACTTTTAATGCTTTCCTGATCGTCTTGTACATCAGATGCATATTCACTATTCGGATCAATCCAAGCGGGATGCATTCGATATTCATAAGCTAATTCGCTATCATAAAATAACGCAGATTGTTTTAAGTGCTGCGCAATTTGCCACAATGTTTCAGCATGCTGTTCAAGTTGATGCTCAATCAATGCTTGAATACGCTGGTGACGAGGGTGCTCTATCTCAAATTCATCTTCTTCATCTGCATTTGTAATGACATTGTCTAGCGCTTGTATACGATAGGACAACATTGGAAGCCCATAATTATTCTGTAATTGAGTATCTAACTCAGGGCTTTTAAACTTTTGCAGTTCATCAATAATTGTTTCATTTTCTCCCAAAGCACTATAAGCAGCTGAAGAATAAATATTAAGTTGGATCCATTCGATATCAACAGGTTTTGCTTGTTTTTCTACAGCTTCTATCTGTTGACTTTGTGCCAATTCATCTTGCTTTCGTTGCTCTTTACGTTGTTGTTGTGCTTTCCATACTCTGTAGATAGCCCAAGGCAACCATAAAATCACACTGATCAATAAGGGAAGTAAAAGCAAATGACGAACTAAATCAATTGCACTTGGGTCATAACCAGTATCACGCCAATAAAAAACAACAACACCACACACCAGTAACAATGAGCTCACAAGTGTTGCAATAAAAAGTTTAAGCATGTCACATTCCCATCAGTGCATAACAGGTTTCAGCGTTGTGATCTTTCTGTTTAGGCATTAAAAAAGCACCTTGGGATAAGCCCATAGTGGTTGTTGAATTCAGATGTAACGGTTGAATATCGTTTTTATTTAGAATGAGCCTTAAATCAACCGCGAGTGTTGGGCTCAACCAAGTAGACAAAATCCGTTTAATTTTTTCGCCATTTTCTTTTTTCGGTAAAAACGTTAAATATTCGCTATAAGAAACTGGGCCGACCACTATCTCTATCTTTTCGTCAATTTGACGTATCGTTTCACCACAAAAAGTATTCATTCCCAAAAGGTTTCCATTTCCTCCAAGCACTGTTCTCTGATCAACAGACAGAGTAAATTTTTCTTCGATGAACTCAAAAACCTTGATATTTTGTTTAAGCACAGCACTCAACATGATCTTCAAAGCATGTACTGTATTATTTTGCCCCTGCATTAAACCTGCAAATTCAGCAAAATAATCATCTAAATCTGGTTGATGGTGCTGTGAGCGAATATATCCATTCAGAGCGTGCAAAATATCTAAATAATGGTTCTCTGCTTCAATTTCATAGCGCACAGGTAAATGATAAGCCAAGCATGCATCGACATATTGGGTCGTCAACTTATGATTGAACAAACCTAAAAAATGAATAGTCTCCTCGCGTTGGATACGGGGACTGTGTCTAATTTTCTGGGTATAGCTATAGGGTAAGCTTCCATGAATACCTGTTAGCCCGACCATTAAATTGGTTAAATGAATTTTCTCCTCATCAAGACTTAAACTTTCAATCTCTGTATCGGGAAAATTAAGATTTAAAGAACTATGAAATCTAAATGGCTTGGCCCAATCTCCCTTGATTTCCTTGTTTGAATCTGCTGTCTGCCGTAATAATCGTGTTGCTTGAATAAACTCAAAGGCACGCGGTTGTTCAATCAAGGCCCCAATTACAGAAGTGTCTTGCCACCAACGTTCTGCACGCATTGGTATAACTCCTGTTGTGTATAAGCATCGGATATAACAACATCAACAAAACTGTTCATGTGTACTTTTAAATTGAAAACATGTGCTAAAAGCTGGCTAAAAATGAATAAGCTATGCCCCCGGAAAACCTTTGAATCAATCGCTAGTTTTACTTTTAAACCACGGACAAATAATGGAAAAGGTTTTGCCTCTACCATTTTTTGAGTAAGAGAAAAATCAACCATTTGAATTGAATTAATAATCAGTTGATTTTCTTTTGATTTGGGTAAATTATAGAGTTCAAGTAATTCCTTAATATGACTTAAGGTCTCTCCTTTCATTAAGGACAAAGTATTTAATGAAAGATGTGAAATAATTCTCCATTGTTCTTTTTTATTTTTTTCAAAAACATAGGGTTTATTGGGTCTTTTTAGAACCACCGCTCGCCGTGCAAGACTACTGTCATTCAAACTCAGAATACTATTAGTCTGACTTAACGCTTCATGGGGTAAGTCACGATTGGAACACAGTAATTGTGTACTAATGAAGTCTGATTTAGTGCTTTCTGGCGAAAGCTGCTTTGAGATAATACTATATACTGTTTCTGTGTATTTATTATGCAAATGGGCTGAATTTAAACTATAAAAAAATTGAGTATCTGGATCTTGATAATGACTCATTGCAAAAAAAGGATAAATATCAAATGCTGTTTGTTCTTGATTTGATTTTTCACGGATCATCTGCATTCTAGTAATACTATATGTTTGATAATACTCAGGATGATGTGCATCTGTAATTAAAGGGTATTCTAATTGCTTATGATTTATTTTCTGTGGTTCTGCTTGTTTCCTAAATAAATTCACTGCTGGAGTAACATATAATTTAAAGTTTGCAATATTTAATTCTGAGTAATTTTTGATATTCACTTGATCATTTAAATTAAGTTTTAGGTGAATTAAAATTTCAAAATAATGCTGACCTTTATCTAGATGTTTTAAAAAATCTAACTTCATATTTAGAAAGCTAAACTTTTCGGGGAAGCA
>NZ_BKFU01000083.1:0-10392 GCF_008980265.1 Acinetobacter sp. TUM15064
GATGAATATATCTCAGAAATCACTCAACGTTTGAATCATCGCCCAAGAAAAAGACTCAGCTTTAAAAGTCCGAGTCAGGTATTATGGCAACAACATGGTGTTGCACTTCAAATGCTAATCTAAGAAATAAAAAAAGCAGCATCGTAAATGCTACTTTTCATTTTGAATTATTTTTCAATCAGATGATCTAGGCTCATTTTTCCTGCACCATGTAGCATCAGAAAAAACAAACCTCCTGCCATGGCAAAGTTTTTCATAAAATTAATACTGTCTTGTGTGCCATCATGAAAGATAAAAGCGGTAATCACACTAAATAGACCCAAACCAAACGCAGCAAAACGCGCTTGGAATCCAAACAGCAGCGCTAAGCCACCACCAAACTCAACCAAAATAGTTAATGGTAATAGCGCTCCGGGAACGCCCATAGACTCCATATACCCTACAGTTGCGCTATAAGCTGTAATTTTCCCCCAACCTGCGACAAGGAAAATATAAGCCATCAGCACGCGTGCAATTAAAGCTAAAACAGCATCGGTATTGGGTTGATTGACAATATTTTTGACCACAACATTTGGATTAAACATTTTTACACCTTTAAATACGTTTTATTTGAAGTTGTAGCTATCTTAATAATCTCTGTTTTTAGAATAAATATGCATTTTCATTATGCATCGTTCCGAATAGAGAACAATAATAGCCGAATTTATTTACGTTTTAATACTGACTTCTGACAATGAGACTGCTAGGATTTCTGCACTCTTCTGTTTAATTGTGCCCCATGGAACTGATTGATTTTATATTACATGTCGATGACCATCTGCTCGAGTTTATCACCAACTATGGGGTTTGGATTTATGCAATTTTGTTTCTTATCATCTTTGTGGAAACAGGCTTGGTGGTCATGCCCTTTCTACCCGGCGATAGCTTATTGTTTGCCGCAGGTGCCTTAGCTGCATCAACGGGTGCAATGAATCCATGGTTCCTTGGTATTTTACTTTTTGTCGCAGCCGTACTGGGCGATACATTGAACTATCACATTGGTCGTTATATTGGGCCGCGTGTTTTTGAAATCGAGTCACGTTTTATTAATAAACAACACCTGATAAATACACAAAAATTCTTTGAAAAACATGGTGGTAAAACCATTATTTTTGCGCGTTTTATTCCCTTTGCGCGCACCTTTGCACCTTTTGTGGCAGGCGCAGGAAAAATGGACTACAAATTTTTCCTGTCTTATAACCTGATTGGTGCATTCTGCTGGATTGGTTCATTCATTACTTTAGGTTATATTTTTGGCAATGTGCCTGTGGTCAAAGACAATTTCACGCATCTGATTTTCGGTATCATTATTATTAGTGTCTTGCCTGGAATCATTGGTTTTATTCGGGCGAAATGGAAGAAAAAATCAACCACTCGTGCTTAGGCAAAAAAGCGTAAAATCACAGGGAACATACATACCACCAATAACATGGCCGATCCTTTGTACAAGAGATCGGCTTTTATTTGCTTGGACTCACCCGATAAAATGGCACGACCAAATGACATCCAAAACAAAGCCGTAGGTAATAAAACTAAGCTAAATACAATAAAGACCCATAAAAAATTCGTCGGATTATCCCATGTTTCATAAGGAAAAATACCTGCAGCAAACAGTACAGCTTTTGGGTTTTTCAAAGTTGAAAAAAACAACTGCATTGGTCGAATCGAGGTAAAACGTTGATTATGTTTTTCTAAATGTGAGCTTTTCCATAGGTGAAAGGCCAGCCAAAATACGTAACCTGCGCTAATAATATGCAAAATATCAATCAGATATGGCCAGATAGGGGTACTCAAATGAATTAACAATGCCCATAAGTTGATGGCATAGAAATACCCGAACAGTTCTGCAGGCACAAGCGCACTGGTTTTCGCCAGACCTTGCTGATGTGCAGAGCTTGCGAGTAAAGCATTGGTTGGTCCCGGAATCATCAGGACAGCAATCATTGCCAATACAAACAGCCAACTCTCAATCATAGACATCCAACAACAGTATTCAAGATGCGCAATTTAGCCGAAAAAGAGCAGTTTCCTCAAGTCAAGGCAGACAAAAAGACAGAACCTACTTACTGAAAAGTGACCTTAAAAAATAATAAGACGTTGTTTTATTGTGATTATTTTTGAAACATTTTGCTAAAATTTTCATTCTGCTAAAGATACAAACACTTCAGCAGAATGAATCTATCCGTGTTTAATTTGTCTTATTTCGGACAGTAATCGTACAACCCTTAAACTTTGCAGCTTGTACTATGGCTTCTTGTTGGCCCAAAAGCCTTGAAATTTCGGTCTTTTTAGTATTCGAAGATTGTCCCATATTGAGCGAAATACTTGGACCAAAGCCCCAGCCGCCACCATGACTCCAACCACCACCCAGTCCCACACCTACACCCATACCCGTGCGTTTTTCAGTCGGTACACCTTCATCTAAATGTTGTTGAATACGATTATACTCTGCCTGTAGCTGTTGGCAGTTCAGCGCTTGGTACTGTGTAGGAGAAACATAGGTTGGTTTAACCGTTGTGGCACACGCACCTAATAACAACGTACTGCCCGCTAAAAAAGCAACTAAGATATTTTTCATGCTGAATCTCGCAGTTTATTATTCTCAATCTCATTGAACAATGATTGATAGGCCTGCGTCAATTTATGATCATGCGCCAAATGAATCAACGGTAAATTTTTATGATGTGACTCTTTCATCATCACCGATGGCGGTAACATACTTTCTAAAACAGGTAGACCTTCATCTTTCAACTGTTGCACCACTTCACGTGGCAGTTTAGCCTGTGCTTGGTATTGATTGACCACGATGCCCTCAATTTCCAAATGGTCATTATGATCATCTTGGGTTTCAAGTACATTTTCAATCAAGGTTTGTAGTGCTCGTTTAGAGAAAACATCACAGTCAAACGGAATTAGAACTTTATTGGCCGCAATCAATGCCGATAAGGTAAAGAAATTAAAGGCTGGTGGTGTATCAATATAAACTCGGTCGTACTTCCCAACCAGTTGTTGTAAGGCATCACGCAATTTATAAATTTTATGTTTGGATTCTAATGCATGGGCCAAGGCACCCAAATTTGGGCTGGCAGGAATCACATCAAGATTTTTAAAAGGAGACTGATGCACATAGCTTTCTAAGCCTTTGGCACGTCCTTTCAGGATCGAACCAATCGCATTGCCGAGCAAGCTTTTATTTTGTGTAGCACCCAGAACTTCTTCAAAATAGTTCTCAATATTTGGCTCTAAAGCAGGCTTATCCGCAGTATAGGTTGCATCATCGCCCAACACATACTGACTCGAATTCGCTTGTGGATCGAGATCAATCAATAATGTTTTTAGACCTTGATGCGCACTGATAGCAGCCAAATTCACAGCAATACTGGACTTGCCTACACCACCTTTTTGATTAAATACCACACGTGTATGCATAAAATCCCCTCCATCTTGTTATTTTTCCACCTTATCTAGCAGTGTAGCGCAGAACAGGTTTCGTGCCGAACATTATGTCTAACAATTAGCCAAAGTTTGGTTTAATCATGACTAAACCAATAATCGAAACCATCGACACTACAGCGAGAAATAAGCCTGCACGGCGCTGTGCTAATAAAATTGTGTCATCCTTTTTATAGGCTTTAGATAAAGAAGACAGTATGACTAAAAATAAAACCACTTTGGCATAGAACCATGTTTGCACTTCAAAGTTTTTCATCACCAATAAGATGATGCCTGTGAGTACAATCATAGTCATACTCAAATGCTGAAATGCAACAAAAGCGATACGACCTGTAGGATTGGGCTGGTTACCCTGAACCCCTTTAAACAAGGTCATCGCACGTGCCAAAATAATTATGCATGCAATACTCACCGCACTCATATGTACAATTTTAATCAGTAATTGTGTTTCCATTCGCAAGCCTCTGTTTAGCTTTTCGGTGCATGCGCACAGTTTGGGCTAGAAGTGTCTTGCCCTTCCCACTCTTCTGGTAGAAAAGCATGAATAGCTAAAGCATGAATTTTTCCAGGACTGAGTAAATCGCCTGCTACGGCATAAATTTTTTGATGCCGCTGTACCAAACGCAGACCAGCAAAGGCTTCACTCACCACAATCACTTTAAAATGTGATTCCTTACCGGGGAAATATCCACCATGCCCCGAAGATTCATTCACCACTTCTAAATGGGATGGGGAAAACTGCTGTAAGCGCTCAATTAATTGCTGCTCTAAGCTCATGCCTGTCTCCAAAAATGATTATTCTGAGAGTATACCTGTTCCTTGCTGCTATGCGACGGTTAAAACGATCATCATCCGAACCAAGACTTTACTTTTCAGCGGTAAAAAATCAAAAAGTCGGAACAGACTGCATTAAACTGGCTTTATTTTATGCAATTAAACTCAGCTTTTTCATAAAGCTATTGACCCTGAACTTGCTTGCTGTATCATACAGCGCTATGCGGGAATAGCTCAGTTGGTAGAGCACAACCTTGCCAAGGTTGGGGTCGCGAGTTCGAGTCTCGTTTCCCGCTCCAAATTTTTTTCAGGGTAAGTTTTCGTAAAAACTGCTCAATACGCGGGAATAGCTCAGTTGGTAGAGCACAACCTTGCCAAGGTTGGGGTCGCGAGTTCGAGTCTCGTTTCCCGCTCCAAATTTTTTAGTGTAAGTTTTTATAAAACTGCTCAATACGCGGGAATAGCTCAGTTGGTAGAGCACAACCTTGCCAAGGTTGGGGTCGCGAGTTCGAGTCTCGTTTCCCGCTCCAAATTCAAAAAGCCCTAATCGAAAGATTTGGGCTTTTTTTATGTTGATTTTATTCGATTTTTTTAAATAAGAAAGCTTCTTACGCTGATTTCAAATACCGTCTATCCAAACGTCTTCAATTTGCATGGTGACCACAAGTGACCAAAAAGTGCCTTCAATAAATCAAGAAGGTACGAAACTCTCTCTAAAAATGCTTAAATAATTACTCTAACAAGAATTTTCATGTCATTAGACTTCTATTCTTTTTTGATTCAATATTCTTACAAGATCAAATAGTAGCGTGACCAAATTTGGTCACGCAATAACACCCTCGATAAATATAGATCATTTTTAAAATTTCTTTAATTCAGTCCAGCATGCTCAATCTACGTACTTATCTCAAAAGTCAAAAGTACTCTAAAAAATAAGGTGACCAAATTTGGTCACCTTATTTTTATAGATATTTCATTAGCTTAAGATTATTCAACTTGTAATTTCAGAAGATCTCCAACCTCTACATTTAATAATAAACAGAGCTTTTCAATAGTTTCAAAATCAATACGAGTCGATTGACCATTATAAAGTTTATGCAGAGTGGTTTTACTCATCCCTGTTTCACGCGCAACATCCGCAACCTTCATTCTACGTTCTGCTAATAAGACTGGCAAATTGCAAACTATCATTAATTACCACCATTGTGTAATAAAGTACTTGCATGATGTATTGAATACTTGTAGTATTTCATTGTGTTCTTAAATAACATCATTGTGATACTTTATAAAAGGATATACATATGAACTTCACGTATCTTACTACAAAAGAGCTTTCGGAACGAATTCATTACAACGAACGCACTATCCGAAATCAACTCAAAGATAGCGTCTTACTCGAAGGTGTTCACTACATTCGCCCATTTGGTGGTCGCAAAATTCTTTTTGTTTGGGAGCGCATTGAGGAAGACATGACAAAAACCTCGTTCGGCTCCCTTTATAACCTACAGCTACAATAGGAGTCTTAATCACATGGCCTCAATCCGTACAAGATACGGCAAGCTTACAATCGATTTTCGGTACTTAAATAAGCGTTGCCGTGAAACAACTGCAATGGAAGACACCCCCAACAATCGCAAAAAACTTGAAAAAGCGATTGAACGTATGGAAGCTGAAATGCTCTTGGGTGTATTTGATTATGCAAAATATTTTCCCAAAAGTGCTCGGCTGGCAGAAATTAAAACCGCCGAAAACCTAATTAATGCAGTGAGCTCTAAAACACCTATTTTTTCTAAATATTGTGAAATATGGGTTGCGGACAAAGAAATTGAATGGCGTAGCAGCTATGCAGGAAAAATTAGGATTGTTATTCGAAAATATTTAACTCCATATTTTGGAACAATTCCTGTTATTAACATCAAAAAGTCAGACATCCTTGGATTCCGTTCATCCCTCGCCAAAGTGACATACGGAAATAACCAAGAATGCCTTTCACCATCACGAATCAACCAGATTATGACAGTACTTCGTATGATACTCGATAGTGCTGCCGAACAATATGACTTTGATAGCCCTTATAAAAATATCAAGAACTTAAAGCAAGGAAAGATTGAAGTTACTCCCTTTTCTCTGGAAGAGGTACATAAAATTCTTAGCACTGTTCGTGATGATTTTAAGCCTTATTACACTATTCGCTTTTTTACGGGTATGCGTACCAGTGAAATCGATGGTCTTCAATGGGAAAATATCGACTTACAACGTCGTGAAATCCATATCAGAGAAGCGTTAGTGAATGGTGTGCTTGGTGGAACCAAAACTTATGGTTCTGACCGTACCATCCAAATGAGTGATCGGGTTTATCAGGCCTTTCTGCAACAGAAAAGCTTAAATAATGGTAAATCCAGTTTTGTCTTCTGTAATCGTGATGGTGGGCCTCTCGATTATCGCTTGGTAAACAAGCGTGTCTGGCATCCCCTGTTACGCTTTTTAGGGCTAAAGCCACGTCGTGCTTATCAAACACGCCATACAGCAGCAACACTCTGGCTGTCGGCAGGCGAGAACCCGGAATGGATCGCACGCCAGCTGGGACATTCAACCACTGAAATGCTGTTTCGGGTCTATAGCCGTTACATCCCCAATGTTACACGTCGCGATGGCAGTGCTTTTGAAGCCATGCTAGAAAAACTCAATACAGAGGAGCTTGCACATGAATAGTAAGGCTTTCTTTGGTGGTGTGGTCGTCAGCCCAGAAGCAGATATGGTCGCTCGTGAATTAATCCATGAGCTACACATTCCCAAACTTCACAATCTAGCTTTTTTGTTGGAAATCAATAAATGCTTCGATGATCACCAGGCGTTGAGACTCTGGTTACAGCGAATGTTGGATGAAAGGCAAGCCCATTACGATGACTTGGCCCAACAGGCCCGTCTCCGCTTAATGAGTCTCGCTCACTAATAAAACAAACACAGACAGAAGGTCATCCAATCGATGACCTTAGCCCCTCTATATCTATAAAAAGGTGAACACATGCATAAAGATATTTCAATTTGGATGCCACTCTATATTGGCGACCTACAGGCAAAATTTGCACGAATGACGGCAGAACAAATTGGTGCGGCACTGCTGTTAATGATGGATTTCTGGAAAAATGGTGCCATTCCTCATGACCTAGCTACTGTATGTAGCATCACGAAATTACCTCAGCACACCAAGGCTAAAACTTTGTTGAATACGCTGATGGCTCTGGAATTGTTTGAAGTCGAGTCTGAGCAGATTCATTCAAGTTTTTTAACCAGTTTAAAAAGCCAGGCATTGCAAAATCAGCAAATGAAATCTGATAAAGCTAAAAATGCAGCTCAAGCACGCTGGAATAAATCCGCAAGTAATGCTCAAGCATCAACTAAGCAACGAAAAGTAAATGCTCAAGCAGCTCCTGAGAAGAGCCCGAGTATTACTCAAGTCATGCTTGAACCATGCCCTTCATCTTCATCTTCATCTTCATCTTCATCTTCATCTTCATCTTCATCTTCATCTTCATCTTCATCTTCATCTTCAAATTTTGAAGAAAAAAATGAGAATTTTTTAGAAAATTCAAAATGGATTTAGGAGAACGATAATGAATACCATACTTAAAACGCTCCAGATTCGCGCAGAAGAAACGGAAACACTTTGCCCTAACCATCTTATACCCCTAATAAAAATTGCCGGTCACAGGCTCTGTAAATTGTGTGCAAAAGAAACCGTACCTCATTCACATGCAGCCTATGAAGATGAACTACAACAGCGTTTACTGCAGCAAAAAATCAAGAATTCAGGACTGAATAAACGCTACCTAGACCGTGGCTTTAAGAATTTTGTGATCACATGTCCTGCACAAGACAATGCCATCAAACTATGCCAAGCATTTGCACAACAGATTATTTCTGACCATCATCCGAACTTCCTGCTTATCGGCACACCCGGTACAGGAAAAACCCATCTGAGTGCATCAATCATTCGCAACATTCTGCATAACAGTACAAAATCTGCACGCTACTATACTAGTGCAGAAATTGTTCAAAAAATGATGGACACCTGGTCAGATGCTTCACGCTCCGAAAAAGAAGTAATCGACCATTTTTCCAGTTTTGATTTATTGGTGATTGATGAATATGGCCTGCATGACCGGCATGAAAAACGCCTGGAGATGGTACATAAGGTTTTATATAGCCGTTATGACAATATGAAGTCGACGCTGCTAATTTCCAATTTCACAGTCCAAAATATGCAGCGGGATTTAGGTGTTCGATTATGGTCACGGTTACACGAAAACAATTTGATTGTAGTGCCGTGTTATTGGGATGATAAGCGGTTCAATAACATTTATTAAATATCTTAGGCGGTTCAAATGAACCGCTTTTCATAAACAATTAATTATCATATACTTAATTATGAGAGTACGGGGCAATCTATAAGTGAATGCTATGCTTCACTTCGTTTAAATTTTAATAAGCTACCTATCGTCTCATTGAACTGAAAAAGTCTAACTGAGTACCAATTTCTTTATTGAATAGTACATATATATGTCAATATATTTACTACCCCTTCACACATAATGGAGGGTTGCTTAACAACTAAATTATGAGAAAAAATGAATATGAAATCTTTAAATAAAATCTTGCTTGCATGTATTCTAATATCTCCAGTTACAGCTGTCTTTGCATATGATGCTCAAGAAGTGATTAACAGAGGGCATATGGAAACACAGCGTTTGATGGAGCGACAAAGGCAGGATGCACAACGGGTTCAGGCGATTCAGGCTCAACGTAGCTATGAAAATCAGATGCGCCAATTAGAAAACAAACGCCAAATGGAAAAATCAAGACAAGAGTCTCTCAACCGCAAGCCAGTCACGGAAGCAGAAATGAAAAAAGGCTTAAGAGATCTTGGTGACTTGATTACTTCAGATCAAGCAAAAGATGTAATGAATTATATGAATAATCTAAAACCAGATCCTTACGAGCCAACCAAAAAGGATCCAGTAAATATGGATGGTTTTTATTTCGATCCAACCCCACAGCAATGAACTCTTGGTCAGATGCTTCAATCTCTAAAAAAGAATTAATCGACCATTTTGCCAGTTTTGATTTATTGGTAATTGATGAATATGGCCTGCGTAACCGACATGAGAAACATTTTAAAATGGTACATCAGGTTTTAGATAATCGTTATGACAACATGAAATCTACGCTGCTTATTTCCAATTTCACAGTCCAAAATATGTAGCATAGTTTAGGGGTTTTATTATAGTAGCGGTTATATAAAAACAATTTGATTGTAGTACCATGTTATTGGGATAAGAACACGGCTTAGTTAATTTAGTGTCTCGTCCTTAAAACCTTACGGTATTTCATTTAAAATCGAGTTGAGCAAATAGTCCGGCTTCCATTTTCTCATAAGTTTGATTTGATATACGCATATTCAGAATCAAATGAGATCTAGAATATCTAGGTTGCTTTCCACTCCAATAATAGAGTAAATAAGATATGCATAAAGTTTTATTAATCTTAGCATCAACTTTTATATTAACTTCTTGTGCCAAAAAAGTAGAAGATCCAGCTGTTCAGTTTGATGAAGATATTTCCTCTGAAATAGATACTAGTGATATTAAACAAGAGCCTAATTATCCCGAGCAACCTTTACCCAATACAGGTGACACAGATAACCCAGATTTAAATGGTATAGCACCTCTAGAAATTAAGACTTCTTCTGGAGCTAATTATTGGGTGAAAATTGATGAAGCAAATACAAATCAGCATGTAGTTAGCTATTTTATTCGATCAGGAGAAACTCTAAACATTCAAATGCCTTTAGGAAGTTATACTATTAAATATGCAACTGGTCAAAAATGGTATGGTCCAGAATATTTATTTGGGGATGATACCGCCTATTCAAAAGCAGATAATTTATTTAATTTTGAGTCAAATGGGTATGAAACTAATGGTTATACTCTAGAGTTAATTATGCAAGAAAATGGTAATTTGCAGACTGAAAATATTGATAAAGGCCAATTCTAGATTGTTTTGACTCAATAGTTTAATCTAGAATCTGTAATCAATTAACTTAAGAAAACCTAATTTTTTTAGCTT
>NZ_BKFU01000084.1:0-10003 GCF_008980265.1 Acinetobacter sp. TUM15064
AAAGCAGTCTGTAAAATTATTTGATAAAAGAATCATAGAGTAAATCTAAAAATAGATAAAACAGTTTGTTTTTATTTTAATAATCGGTTTTATAGATTTTAATATATTCTTCATAAAAAGTCCCACTCCACAAAGGACTTTTTATGAAGTCAAAGCTTAGGGGTTACTCTGCATCCGCTGTTCAATTCTTAACGTTCTGGCCTTTAACTGACGTGTCAAACCAAACAATACAAGACTCAACAGCGCCATCATTAGCATCAAGATAAGCGAGAAGAATTGCATGACCGTAGTGAACTGCGCAGCTTGCTGAGCCTGTTTTTCTACACTTGCAGCCATCGGCGTCAGTGTTTTTCCATAGAGTTGGTGCTGCATCGTCCATAGCTGTTCAGGCTTAAACCCATATTCAATAAAATGTGAATCATTTTTTTCTGCTTGGACAAGAGCAAGCACATGCGGAATGGCTGCATTTTTATCGACAGGTTGGTGTAACAATGCCGTCTGTGCAAGCAAATAATGTTTTACGGGAAGCTGAATGTCTGACTCTTGCAAATAATGCGCGAGTTCGCTTTGTTGAATATTTTTATCGTAATATACAATTTTCTGGAAAGCCTCATGCTCATCATCTTTTAAATCATATTGCACATAGGTCAGTCCAGACCACAGTAAAATAAATGCGATCAGCCAAGCCACAAACTTCAGTATAAAAGACTGAAAACGCACATAGAAAAAGTGAACTTTCCGTGCATAGTGCACCAATACGAATGCCCCAACAAAAGACACCATAATCTTGAGCACAAGCCAACCAAACCATGACAGCAAATTCAGAAAATAATCTGGCTGTTGTCCAAGTGATGCTAGATTTTCATCGACACTCATGGGCATATGTAGCTGCTGTATTTCAGTCGTGAGCCCAAAAAAGCTATAGACAAAATCCTGCTGTAGGAAATAACTCACACCAGAAACGACCAACAGAATTACACTCACCATACACCATAAGCTCAGTTTACGCTGACGCTGTTTGAGTGTAGCTACACCTTGTTCAAGGTGCTGAGGCTGAACAACATACTCATCTAAAGAAGGCAAACATTTCTCCTCTATCGACCACCCAACTTAGCATTAAGATGGTGTCGTACGATTAGAACTCGAGTCTAAAACCAGTTGATTCAAATTGTCCTGCAAACTACGCAAACGTGTGGTTGCTTCCGCACGTTTCTGCATCCCTTCTTTTTGTATTTGAATCACATCATTTACTGTTTTAATGAGGGTGTTTTGTACATGTTCAAGCGTCTCAATATCAATCACCGAACGTTGATTGGCTTTTGCTGTATCTACTGAGTTTTGATGTAACAAATCAGCATTACGCTTCAATAAATCATTGGTCGCATCGTCAATGGTATTGGCCAACTGCACACTGTTCTTCTGCTCATTTAAAGAAATCGCCAAACTAATTTGATTTTTCCATGCAGGCAATGTGATGTTTTTAATCGCATAAAACTTATCGACCAACATCAGATTATTAGACTGGATAATACGAATCATCGGTAATGTTTGCATGGCTGATTGTTGTAAAACCTGCAAATCACTTACACGTTTTTCCAAATTATTGGCTAAATGATTGAGGTCGTAAACCCTCTGCGTCGTGGTTTGGTCTTGCGCCTGTGCAGTCAGTGTTGCAATTTCCTGCTGAATTTCATCCTGTTTCAACTTACCCGCCGCGATATACACACCGAGCTGTTTATATTCACTTTGTACACCATGAAACATCCGATCTAGCGTATCAACACGTGCTTTTAAACCAGACTGCGATTTTTCAATTTCTTTCACCAAAGTATCAATCTGTTCTTTGGTGGTATTAAAGTGCATATCAATATTATTCTTTGCGCCTTTAATTTTGCTCATCAAGCCACCGAAGAAACCTGAATTTTTCTTTTTATTTAAAATACTTGAGGTATTGAGCTGTTGTGCAACTTGTACTACCTGATTCAGCTTTTGCCCAGTTTCATCCAAGTCTTTATTTTGAACCAAATTTAACAACTCATCAGTATATCCTGAGGTTTGTGTCGCAATATTTTTACCATACTCCGCCACGGCGTTATGGTTGATTTCTGCCAACTCTTTCCGCGCTGCCAAGACTGCATTGAAGTCATCTTGTTGCAAGCCAATTTCTTGCAAATTTAACTGTTGAAACTTGTGTTCAATCACTTCAGTGGTTGGCTCTACCACAAGACTGTTTTGTTCTGGGTTGGTCATAATTCACCTAATCTATTTCTTAAAGTGTTGGTTTCTGTAGTGATTTTTTTAAAGTATGAATCAATTTTTCACGGCTATTATCGAGCTTTTCCAGTTCAATTGTCGAGCTTGATTGCTGGGATTGTTTGACATGATATTGCCATGCTGGGATCAAAACCTGCTGCGCCTCTTTATATCGGTCTAACAAACTCAATGAAAGCTGCTGAGACAACTGCATTTGCGTAATCGCAATATCATTACTGCTTTGCAAAGTTTGCAAGCTGTTTATTTTCTTGGACAAACGTTCTGCAAAATTATCTAAAGGATGTGCATTCTTCACAAATTTAGGATATTCCATTAAAAATGCTTCAGCCGCAGATATATATTTAGCCATTTGCTCACGTAAACCAGTAAGCTGCTGATAACGTGCTTGCGATTTTTGAATTTCGATTTGTAATTTTTGACTGAGATGATTGGCTCGATCCAGTAATTGATCCAGTTTTTTATAGTATTCAACTTGGGTTGCACCATATTCAATATCAATCCCAAGCCACTTTTGCAGCCCATTAAATTTTCGCTTTTTTAGGTATTTTTTTGAGTCAGCCAGTGACTGGATCAGTTGCTCAATGGTTTGACTCAGCTGTAAAGTCAGCTGTGGATCTATCCCATTAAGCAGCACAGACTGGGCCTGAATGACACTATCTGCATAATGATTGAGACGATATTGGTCGTTCAGCAACGGAACCAAATCATTACGCTGGATACTTAAAAGTTCGTCTGAATTGACTGGCATATCCCTTAATGGAACAAGAACGTCAATTTGTGCCATAGTGCTTTAACCCAATAAAGAAATTGAATAAAATCATTTTTATACTACAGCTTTTGTATTAAATAACATGTAGATTTTTGCAAAAATGCTGTGAAAACCTTTTATCTTGATCTGGCTAATCATTACTTCTGCTTCCAATAAAATGATATCTATTTAACATTATGATCATTCGTCTTCAGCACGTCATTCGTTATAGTTTAGGCTTCTGCATTGTATTAACCTTATTTATCAGTATTGGTGCTCACTATAAAGCAAAACACATCCACGAAACATTTTTAGAGCATGATCCGAGCCAATTGCAACAAGTGAGTGGCACACTGCTAGGCAATGAAACAGCTATTCAACTTTATCAAAAAAATCTAGCACCCTATAATTTAAACAGCTTGGGGAAAACGCAATTTTTGGTCGGTTTCTTTAGCCTGAATCAGAACCGAATTCAAACGGTTTGGTGTGATCGTTGGCTAGACTCACCTTTTAAGACCACCTCCTACACTGGCCCGAAAAATCCAATAAAACAAATGAATTTACCTATTCGCTATTTTCATACTTGCCAATGGCTATTCGATGCAATGCGGTTAACTTTAGATATTCCTGCTTGGAGAGGTCAATCCATCACTTATCTAAAGAGCCCTCATGATATTTTGTATGCACTACATGTGAATGGAAAAATGATTTTCGGCTATGAACAAGCCTATCAACAATATAACCAACTCTATCTAGATGAAATAAAAAATCGAAATCAATCAGCACTCTACTTTTTTGTTTTCTTTTGCATTACTGTCTTTCATTATAGAAAGCACATATTCAACGTCATAAAAAGCCATGAGCAACATGGCCTTAAAATTAAGTGATTCGATATTATAAATAATCACCTTCACGCTCAGGTTGATAAAGCACTTTTTCAATTTTGACTTTCATCATTTGACCGTCTGGTTGTGGCCATTCAATTTCCTGACCTTCAGCTAAGCCCAGAATTGCTGCGCCAATTGGAGCAACCACATTGACCTGCCCTTTCTCCCCTTTAAAATCATGCGGATAAACCAAGGTAATTTCAGATGCTTCTGTAGATGGGGCAATGGTCAGTAAAACTTTTGCATTCATCGTTACCACATTGGCAGGCATATCTTGTGGCGCAACAACATCGGCACGGGCCAATTCTTCTTCAAGCAACTGCATAGTCGGTGTAAGTTTAGGCTGATGCTCTAGCATCGTTTCTAAACGATGAAGATCCTGCTCAGAAATAATAATTGCTGGATTTGCCATGTGCTGCATCCCTATTTGAATACGATATGAATAAAATTCTTATTAAAAATAATTTATTAGCCTATAACTTCTGTTATATCAGAAATGCAGTCTAAATTACATTTCAACTGATTTTGATTTTTTAATGCCATAAAAAAAGCCCCCTTGAGGGGGCTTTCTCAAGTCAAACTTAGTTCGCGTAAACTGGGAATTTCGCGCAAACGGTTTCAACTTTCGCTTTAACAGCATTGATCACAGCTTCGTCACCTTTGCTGTCTAGAATGTCTGCGATCCAACCAGCAAGTTCACGTACTTCAGTTTCACCAAAACCACGAGTCGTCACAGCAGGTGTACCGATACGGATACCTGAAGTCACAAATGGTGAACGTGGGTCATTTGGTACAGAGTTTTTGTTCACAGTAATGTGAGCTGCACCTAACCATGCATCTGCTTCTTTACCTGTTACATCTTGCTTAATAAGAGATAACAAGAACAAATGGTTTTCTGTACCGCCAGAAACGATGTCATAACCACGAGCAATGAGAACTTCAGCCATAGCTTGAGCGTTCTTCACCACTTGTTGTTGGTAAACTTTATATTCAGGAGCCATTGCTTCTTTAAAGCAAATTGCTTTAGCCGCTACAGCATGAACCAAAGGACCACCTTGGTTACCAGGGAATACAGCAGATTGTAATTTTTTCTCGATTTCTTCGTTTGCTTTCGCAAGGATTAAACCTGAACGTGGGCCACGAAGTGTTTTGTGAGTA
The DNA here is from genome assembly GCF_008980265.1 of Acinetobacter sp. TUM15064. NCBI lineage: Bacteria > Pseudomonadati > Pseudomonadota > Gammaproteobacteria > Moraxellales > Moraxellaceae > Acinetobacter > Acinetobacter sp. TUM15064. The sequence continues at coordinate 5,068 of NZ_BKFU01000084.1, forward strand.
GTAGTTGTTGTTACGTCAGCAATCTGAACTGGGCTTGGGTAAACACCAGCAGCAACTAGACCAGCAACGTGAGCCATATCTACAAATAGGTAAGCACCAACTTTGTCCGCGATGTCACGGAAACGTTGCCAGTCAACAATTTGGCTATATGCAGAGAAGCCAGCAACGATCATACGTGGCTTATGCTCAATTGCTAAACGTTCAACTTCTTCGTAGTCGATCTCGCCAGTTTCTGGGTTTAAACCGTACTGAATTGCGTTATATGTTTTGCCAGAGAAGCTCACTTTTGCGCCGTGAGTCAAGTGACCACCATGCGCCAAGCTCATACCCAAAACTGTGTCGCCTGGGTTAAGAAGGGCTAAGTAAACAGCAGAGTTTGCTTGTGAACCCGCATGTGGTTGAACGTTTGCGTAATCTGCACCGAAAAGCTCTTTAGCACGGTCAATCGCTAATTGTTCAATCACGTCTACATATTCACAACCGCCATAGTAGCGTTTGCCTGGGTAGCCTTCAGCATATTTGTTTGTAAGTTTTGAACCTTGCGCTTCCATTACCGCTGGAGAGCAATAGTTTTCAGAAGCAATCAGTTCGATGTGCGCTTCTTGGCGAGCATCTTCCTGTGTGATTGCTTGCGCGATTTCTGGATCAAATTCAGCAATTGAGATATTGGCAAACATTAGCGAGGTCCTATGAAATTAGGGCTTTTAAGCCGTGCTAAGATTGGCGCGTATTGTAGCATGAAGTTTATAAATTTCGAGAACGAACTTTACTCTGTTTGAAATAAAAATCGCCCATGCAGTAAAACTACATGAGCGCTTTAGGTCAAAGCAAATTATTGAATTGGCATGAGAGTTTTAACATCTGCCACAAAGTTATCCAAATTTTTAGTATAAACAGTAGTGTGATCCCACTTATCAACTGCTGCGAGTTGATCGTCATTAACATACGTGATCACCGTACCTGCTGGTGCTGTATTCACTAAGTTATTGGTTATTGTTCTTGGTACTGTCGTATCGTATGTTCCTTGATAAATAATCACTGGGGTACTAATCTTGCTCTTCAAAGGTTGTGAACCATTGGCTAGAAAATCTTTTACTTCAGAAATATTCGACATAAATCCTGTTTGAGTTCGCGGATAACCATCTATGGTTCCATATGTTGCAGCATAAACACCCATCGCCCCACCAAACTTATTACCTAATGCTGTGTAACATAGTGATTCAGCTTCTGCTGCAATATTATCAGTTGGCGTTTGGAACACTTCGCTATAGTGTAAATTTGGATAAGGGTTTCTTAACCCTGCTGTAATTAAGGCTGTAAATGTGTCTAATCCTGCAAGTGTTTTAATTTTATTTGTTAAGTTTGTTTCAGCAGCTGCCTGTTGCTCACCGCCAATCAGAATCAAGCTTAAAAATGATGCAGGAGCAATTGCAATCGTACCTTTATAATCAAGTTGTGCACGTGATGCATTTTCAGCTGCACCCAATGCTGCATGTCCACCTTGAGAATGTCCGATGGCAGCCCAACGTTTTTCAGTTGTATTACCAAAATTTTGACTCGCTGCAACAACTGCATCGGTGATCGAATAGGCTTCACTTTTTAGATTTAAAAATGGATGCAACTCACGGCCACTAGGTTCACCTAAACCCTCATAATCTGGTGCAACCACGGCATAACCTGAGGCAAGAAGTTTAGCTATCAAATATTCATTTCCAGCTAAGCCCTGTTGGCTTGGCGCACACTGATCAGCAACGCCAGTTGTCCCATGTGCCCATGCAACAATTGGCCAACCACCTGTGGGCATTGTTCCTTTGGGTGTAAATACTAATGCGGTGGCTTGAGTCTCACTCCCATTTACACCACGCATTTTATATGTCATCAAGGTTTTAGATGCACTCACACTATCCAGAACAATATTGGCACTAGCATTAACATCCGTATAAGCTTCAGTTTTCACCACTGGATTTACAATATTATTTTTCGGGACTCCATCATTTACAACGACGGAAGTTGTGTTCCCTTCCCCACCACCACAGGCTGTTAATAACAGTACAGAACTGCTGACCAACACTGCCAATAATCTTTTTTTCATCTTCAATTTCCTTAATGAAGTTTTTTTCTTGTTGTAACGATTCAAATCACTTGAATACATTAATGATTTACGCTTCAAAATGACCTATAGCAAGATCACTTACAAAAAATAAACAAATGACCCTTTTGAATCTATCTTTATTTCTTGAAAAAACATAAAGCATTGTAATTTATAAAATAAAAAACCATATAACAAGTCATTGCACTTATAGGTGAGACTGTCCAAAAATACGTTTTTAACGCTATTTAATTTTCTCAAGATAATGAACTACGACTCGCTAGGCTTATTGTATCTAGTCGATTTGAACGGATGAATATGGCTCAATCATTTAAACTTGCGCTTCAGTGCATACACTTGTTCACCAACAAAAATAATATCAGGCTACAAATCCGACATCGCAGGCTGTCTTGATCCTGTTGAAAATGATAAATTTATACAGTTTTCAATTTTCGGACATGCATATGCAAGCCATCATTCTCGATACAGAAACTCATACCCTCAACGGTCAACCTATTGAGATTGCATACGCGCCAATTGAAATCATCAATGGCAAATTAAGCCTAGATAAAAGCCAAGTCTTTGATCAGCTCTATACGGTCGATGAACCGATTTCTTTTGCTGCTATGGCTGTACACCATATTTTAGAGTCAGATTTAGTGGGCCAACCCCACTACACGACATTCAGGCTACCAGATGATACCCAATACATTATTGGTCATAATATTGACTATGATATTCGTGCCATAGAAAAGTGTGGTGTAAATGTTTCAAATATTAAAGCAATTTGTACTTTGGCACTTGCGCGCTTAGTTTGGCCCGATGCTGAAGCCCATAATATTTCAGCACTCATTTATATGATCTCCAAAGGTAGTGAAAAAGCCCGTGAGATGATTAAAAAAGCGCACCGTGCGGATATGGATATTATCTTAACAGCCAATATTTTAATGCATGTTGTTCATCACTTAAAAATAAATAGTATGGAGCAGTTATTTACAGCCTCTGAAGATGCCCGCATTCCTCGTGTCATTAACTTTGGTAAACATCGTGGAACTGCGATTGCAGAACTCCCTGCCGACTATATTCAGTGGTTAATGCGCCAAGATGAACTTGATCCTTACTTACGTAAGGCTTTGGAAAATGCCAGCATTACAACACTTTAAAATCATTTGTCATAAATTGTTAATATTACTGTAATTTTTACACTGTATGTTCAGCCTTAATTTATTTTTTCGGGGGAGTAAATTAAGGTATGAATCATTATCAAAAGACAGCATTAGGTCTCGATGCGTTACAACAACGTCATATCCCACTCAATGCACGCCAGAGACGATTATTGGTTTTAATTGGCACAGAAGATTTTGACCGACTGGCAGATCAATTTAAACAACGTATTGCAACACCAGAAATACTCGAACAACTCGTCGAATTGGGTCTGATTCATTCCACCCAAGCAGCTCATACTCCAAAACCAACTCCTGTTGAATTTGAAACAAATATAACCAACATAGCTCCAAGTTCCTCCCCCGTTGTAACGCCTGAGTTGAAAGACAGCAACGCTGCTCTAGTTTTAAACACTGAAATTACTGCACCAGCACCAGCACCAGCACCAGCACCAGCACCAGCATTCAAAGCGTACAATTTTGAAGAAACTCGTGAGTTGATGATGAGTTTATTACAACGTTATTGTGGATTAATGGCGAGACAACTCATTCTCCAAATTCAATCTGCAACAGACCTACAAAGCTTGAAACGTTGCCAAATGCAATGGATTACCGCCCTACAAGAAAGTCGAATAGAACCCATCATGCTCAACCAATATCTACAGCAAATTAATCATTCACTTTTACGTTTACAAGCCGCTTGAGGCATGCATATTCAGTCTTTTTTTGTATGGTTCAAAAGGAGTAAGCTCTAAGAAAAAATATCAAGCTATTGTTTTTATAAATTTATTTTAAAATCTAAACTAAAATTTAGAGGTCATCCGAATTTCTTTAAACTTTGGCACAATTGGCTCAGTCAAGCGCTCAAGGCATAAATTCTAATATGAAATAGGAACCATGCTATGGCAATGTTAAATCATCTACTGTTTGATCCTGTAGATAACCCGATGCAATTCAGTAAAGTCGGAAATTGGTTGATTACTTTTTTATCTCCCCTAGAAGATCTAAACAATAGTTGTTTGGCTTTGACTTATATTCTTCCACGCCAACTCAGCCCACGACTACAACCACAGCGCATTATTATACACCGCACTGCAAATGCACATCTTTGGGCAATTGACTATGTCGAATGCTATGACAGTCAGCAGCAAAGTACGCTTTCATTTGCACCTCATACCGCAGAAGCACAATGTATACTGAATACTTTGATCCAAGAACTGAATAAGTATGATGTGGATGTGCAATTATGTGCTGACCTAACTAACGAGAAAAGCATCTGATTATTCAATAGAACCAAAGCGTTGTTTTTTATTTAAGCTTGGTGATCAAGCAAAAAAGCCCATGTAAACATGAGCTTTTTGTTCAAGATAAAATCAATCAATAACACGATATATATTCTCAGTCTGTTGACTTTCGAACAGCAGTTCAATACTCGGAAGAATCACCTCACCCTCAACCACAATATGTTCAATACGCTGAAACAAATCTAAATTTGCAGCCTCAGATTCTTCAGGGGCTTGCCTAAGTCGTGCTTTTACCTCATAGGTTTGACTGTATTGATCCTTAACCTTCACATCTACAAGTTGAGTCATTTTTCTTTCCTTTTCTTTTTTGCTCTGCTTACTTTTATAGCATAAGATTTTTAATTGTCCCGATTTGGAGATGTTAGAATTTATCGCAATGT
>NZ_BKFU01000085.1:0-9906 GCF_008980265.1 Acinetobacter sp. TUM15064
TCCCTTCCCGAACTCAGAAGTGAAACCTCTTAGCGCTGATGGTAGTGTGGCGTTTGCCATGTGAGAGTAAGTCATCGCCAGCTCATTATTCAAAAGCCCCCTAACGATTAAGTTAGGGGGCTTTTTTATTATGCAGTTAGCGAAATAGTGAATTTATTGTCATTGATTAATGCTGATGTCTTATCAGTATCTGGTTTTTGGTTTGGATCAACCTCATTCAAAAAATAGAACTCAGCTTTTCATTGAAGATGGTTGATGAAATCGTTTAATCACGCACCGTAAACGTCTAAGTATCTATAGCAAGAGAACATGAATTTGGCAGCTTAGGGATTGAGTTGTCGACGAGCATGTTTTAAAGCCGTTCTTAAGCCTTCTTCAAGGGTTGGGTGATAAAATGGTTTTTCCAAAATTTCATCGATAGTCAATTCTTCTGCAATCATCCATGCCAATAAATGGGCCAAATGTTCAGTAGACTCTGTGAGTAATTCAGCACCCAGTAGCTTTCGGCTACTTCTATCTACATAAACCTCGATGGCCCCATAGTTTTTACCCAGAACCAATGCACGTCCTTGTTTTGCATAGGATACTTCGCCGATGACAAAATTGATATTTGCACTTTGTAGTTGCTTAAAGTTTTGTCCAACCATTGCCATTTCTGGGTTGCTAAACACGATGCCTAAAGGTGTTAGAGTTTTGCATGATTCTATAGTGGGGAAGTTCAATGCATTTTTAACCGAAACTTTACCTTCGTGTGCAGCTTCATGTTGCAGAGGGGTGTCGGTATGTGCATCGCCAATGATAAAAATCGGGTAGTCAGCGAGTTGTTTTGTCTTAGGATCAACAGGTAAATGTTTTAAGTCTGTGAATGATGTGTCGATATTTTCGAGTTTAAGCGTATTTAAAAGACTACTTCGTCCAGTAGCAACCAGTAAATAATCGACGTTAAGTGTTTTAGGCTGATCATTTTCAGTAAAACTAAGTTCAACTTGATCGTTTGTATACTTAACTTCAGTGGGTAAAACTTCGAACTTGATTTCAAGTTCATCGCCAATTTCTGTTTGTGCCAACTGCTGTAATTTAGGACTGGTCAGAACGCCGACTTTACGGCTACGTGCAAAGACCGTGGTCTTGACACCAAGTCGTTGCATGGCTTGCGCGAGTTCAATCGCGATGACGCCACTCCCAATAACGGCTAAGGAGTTAGGTAAAGCATCAAGTTCAAAGATTTGATCGGAGGTGATAAGTCGATCACCGAGTTCATCTTTCCACATTGGGTTAAAACTTGGTGTGGAGCCTACAGCTAAAATAAAGCTTTTGGCTTGGTAGAGTTGCCCATTCACTTCGACCGTTTTTGCATCGACAAAGTGAGCACGGCCTTGAACTTTGTGCGACTTAGGCCAGCTCTCTACGGTTTTAAGGGTACTAGAGGTAAAGCGATCGCGGAGTGCTTGTACGTGTTGCATGACCTGACTGCGGTCAATTTTTGATTCTACTTTTAATCCGACACGATCCGCATGTTGAATATCATGCATGCGATTGGCTGTAGAAATCAGGACTTTTGAGGGCATACAGCCGACACGTGCACAAGTGGTGTCCCACGGTCCATCATTAATGATTAATAGATTTTGTGTGGACTTAATGGCTTGTTGGTAGGCTGCAATACCCGCAGTTCCTGCCCCAATAATAATCAGATCATACATAACACAGAGTTTACCTAAGCAAGATTACTCTATAGTTAACATATTCATGGGGTTTGGGGATTATATTTTGTAAAAAAATGGCATGGATTGCCGTCATTATTTATAAACTGCTACCAACGCTGACGCCAACAGTAGGTCGAACATGCATGGAACTACATGCAGTTATAAGTGTACAACAGAGTAAAAGAAGAAAGAGCTTATTCATGCAGTAGTCCTAATTGTTTGGCTTGATGAAAGAGCCGACTTGAACGTTCACCACTTTTACAGACCATTAAAATGGGTTTGGGGAGCTCATTATAATATTTAGCAAATTCAACCACGTCTGTTTCAGAAATTTTACTGCTGGTAACTGGCTGGTAAATCACACTGACTTTCGCTTGTTCTGCGATACTTCGTAGTTGCTCAACGCGAACGGTATTGCCTTGTTCTTGATCAGGTCTGTTGACAATGACTGACTTAAAACCTTGTTTCATCAATTGTTGAAACTTATCTGTGGTCATTTGTCCTGAAACACTCAGTTGCGGACTCAGTGACTGACTGAGTGTTTCCGTTGCTGCCCAAAGTGTACTGCTTGCTAAAAGCAGAGCAGTACAGATGACGTGTTTAAACAACCGTTTAGTCATCTAACAGATCCATTTGTTTGGCAAGTTGGTACAAGTTATTTGAGCGATTACCTGTACGGCAGAACATGAGAACAGGTTTTGGAAGTTCATTAAAGTGGTTGGCAAAAGTGCGAACATCCATTTCGGTGATTTGACCAGCAACCACAGGTTGGTAGACATAATCCAAGCCTGCTACACGTGCAGCTTCCTCGATTTGAGCGCTGGTCGGTTGTTCTGGGCCACCTTCCATATCTGGGCGGTTATTGATCACAGATTTAAACCCTTTTTCAACCACTTGAACCAAATGTTCAGGACCAATTTGACCTGCAAAGCCTACATTTTCACTCATCCTGTCACTCCAAAATTAAGATAATCGAGATATGCTTTATGATAGCATTAAGCTGAAAGCTCAGCCTATGCTGTTGAAATATTTATAAGCGATTACAACCATAAAATAACGCAATGGAGCAGGTATGCACGCCTATACCGTTGAACCGCTGTATGTGAAAAGTGGCCAAGAGGTCATTGCTGCAGATTTTTACCGTCCGAAAACTGAAGAGAAGCCCGCAGTGATTTTGATGGCTCATGGCTTGGCTGGGCTTCGCCAATTCAAACTGATTCAATTTGCGCAACGGTTTGCACAAGCGGGCTATGCGGTCGTGTTATTCGACTATCGTTATTGGGGGGGGAGTACGGGGCGCCCAAGAGAGCTGGTGTCGATTAAAAAGCAGCTCGAAGACTGGCGCACCATGATTAACCATGTCAAAGAGCGTAAGTCGATTGATAGCCGACGTATTGTGCTGTGGGGGACGGCACTCAGCGGTGGATATGTACTCGATATTGCTGCAGAGTTCAAAAATGTTCAGGCGGTGATGGCACAAGTGCCTTTTGTCGATGGTGCTGAAAGTGCCAAGCTTTACCCGTTACAGCAACTCCCGAAAGCATTAAAGCTGTCCAGCCAAGATTATATGGGGGGCAAAGTTGGTTTAGCGCCAACGACTTTACCCGTAGTTGACCCCCGAAAGCTGTGTTTTATGCCGACCCAAGATGCGTATTTGGGTTATCGTTCGATTATCAATCCAGACTATTATTGGAGTGGTGAGATTCCCGCACGACTATTTTTTAATTTAATCCGTTATCGTCCGATTCAAAATGTACGGCAAATTAATATTCCTGTACTTTTTATTGCAGCAAAACATGATAGCCTCATACCTATTGAGTCGAGTCGTGAAGCGGCGACCAATATTGCTCCCTTTGTTCAATATCATGAATGGGAGATGCAACATTTCGATATTTATCATGCCACCTGGTTTGAAAAAGCCATTTCGACCCAATTAGAATTTTTACACCAACATATTGGAGTCAATTAAATGATTATCGTCTGTCCGACCTGTATGGCAAAAAATCGTGTCCCTGAAGAGAAGCTGAATGCTAATCCGAGTTGTGGCCAATGTCATGCTACGCTTCTGCCTGCTACACCTATTGAGTTGAATGAACAAAATTTTAGTCAGTTTATTAGCCATAGTGATTTGCCTGTATTGATTGACTTATGGGCAGAGTGGTGTGGTCCTTGTAAAATGATGGCACCGCATTTTGCTGAAGTGGCGAAACAAAATCCACAAGTGATTTTTGCCAAAATTAATACCGAAGAATCTCCACGATTAAGTAGTGCCTTTAATGTGCGAAGTATTCCAACCTTAGTTTTAATGAATAAAACTACTGAAATTGCTAGAATAAGCGGCGCGCTCCGTGCGCCACAATTGCAACAATGGTTAGATCAACAGTTGCAAGCCCAGTCATAACGAAAATTGGAGTCAACGTGTCAGAGATTCATGTGAAACCAGAAGGGATGCTATCTCTTCAAACGATTGCAATGCCAGCTGATACCAACTGGAGTGGAGATGTGTTTGGTGGTTGGATTGTGTCACAAATGGATTTGGCCGGCGCAATTCATGCAGAACGCTTTAGTAAAGGGCGTTGTGCAACGATTTCGATTAATCAGATGACGTTCTTGGTCCCTGTCAAAGTCGGGGACGTGATTAGTTGTTATACTAAAATTTTAAAAGTAGGCAATACCTCGATTCAAATGGAAATTGAGGTATGGGACAGTCATGATAGTTCACGCCCACCTGTACGTGTAACTGAAGGTGTATTTACCTTTGTGGCAGTGGATGTCAAAGGCAATAAGCGCCAAATTCCAACTGATGTGAAAGAGAAATTTTTTGCCAATCAAGCCAATTAAGCTTGAGACGAGCTAAAAGCCAGTAATAATACTGGCTTTTTTATAACTATTTGAAAAGTGATTAAGCTTTAGAACATCGTGTTGCTATTTGCTGATTCGGCAGGCACGCTCTGCACGGCATCCCAATGTTCTACAATTTTGCCTTGTTCGACACGGAAAATATCAACGACAGCCTCTCCGCGGTCTTGTGCATTTTGGGTGGAGTGGACGTGCAGTACAACCAAATCACCATCGGCAATCACACGTTTGATGGTACTTTTTGCTTGTGGGTGTTCTTTAAAATACTGGGTGAAATAGTTTACAAAAGGCGCTTTGCCGTCTGCAACATAGGGATTATGTTGAATATATTGTGTACCAATATAGCGGTCTGAATAGGTTTGAACCTGATGTTTGCTAAAAACCCCTTCATAAAAGTCCACCACAATTTTTTTATTCTGTTCGGTCAGAGCAGAGGCAGAATGGTGACTCGGCGTTGTTGAAACCGATGTGTTGGCTGGGTTGTGTTGTTGGCAGGCGACAAGCCCTAAAGAAAATAGGGTCGTTGCTAAAATTAGTCTTTTTTTCATTAAGTCAGCTCAAATATTCATATTATGTAGCATGATTTTGAGCTGAGTTGAAGCAAAGATATAGTAAGTTTTAGTCGCGGCTTTAGCGTATTGTTGTAAATTTTATACTTACCAAACAGTAAGTTATATTTACATTCTTATTTTTTTAATGATGCTTTATCGAGCCAAGCCCATAACATTTCACATTGAACAGGTGCTTCACCCGATTCATCCATTACTGTCACAGAAACTAAAGTTTCACCTTTGGCGGTAGTTTGCATCAGTTGCTGTTGTTCTGGTGTTAAGGTGGCTGTCGCTGTCATGGCACCTTTACTTGGACGTTTAAAGTCAATATGCATGCTTTTAATCAGAACGATGCAATGGTCAGGCACATTCATCCCTGTGACAAAACCTGTTGCCGTTTCAGCAATCAAGGCCATGGCACAGGCATGTAGTTGACCAATATGGTTTTGCATAGCTCGGTGGTTTTCAATTTTGACGACGACTTCACTATGACTCACTTGTAAATAACGGATATGAGCACTGCCGACCATGGGAACTATGCGACCAAAAGCTTGACTCCATAATCGTGTACGCAACGCTTTCGGCAAGCGAGAAGTGGCTTTTACAATTTTAGATAAGCGATTGGCCTTTGGCATAGTTACCTCAAATGATCGAACAAGGGGATTAGTCTTTAAAGTTATTGAACTGTAAAGGCAGACCAAATTGCTGTTCTTTTAAAAACGTCATTACTTGCTGTAATGTATCGCGCTTTTTATCAGTCACACGAATTTTGTCGCCTTGAATTGAAGATTGCACTTTAATGCCACTTTCTTTAATGGCTTTGTTAATTTTTTTTGCGGTATCTGAGTCAAGTCCGTCTTTTAATTTCACCACTTGAAGTACATTTTTACCTGAAGCGGTCATTTTTTGTGGATCAAGCGCTTGAATATCAACTTTACGCTTAAAGAAATGGTTCTCTAACATGGTATAAACTTGTTCGCACTGGAAATCACTTTCTGTTGAGATTTTAATTTCTTTGTTTTTTTCATTGAGTTCAATTGAAACATCTTGACCTCGGAAGTCAAAACGGGTTGCAATTTCCTTTTGGGTATTCTGAACAGCATGATTTACCTCAAAAATTTCTAATTCTGAAACAATATCAAAAGATGGCATGGATTAGACCTTTACAAATAGAAAGAATATCTGAGATGCTAGGGATGTTTTCTTCATTTGCCAAGTGTTGTTTACATCAAAGGAGTGCGCAATGATCCGTAAACAAGAAATTACAACATTTGAGTTCCCAGAGGATGCGATCATCTGGGATGTACGCGATTCAAATGCTTATGCCGAAGCACACGTGAAAGGGGCGGTTAATCAGCCCATCACAGGACTATCGGCACAGAGCCTTACTCAGGTGTCGACGGGTCAACCGATTTATATATTATGTGGCGGCGGAAGCAAAGCACCACGTGCAGCAGAGCTACTTGAAGGTTTTGATAGTGCGCGTGAGTATGTCATTTTAATGGGCGGTACTCGTGCTGCTCGTGATGCTGGTCTAGCCTTAGAGCAGGGCAACTAAGCAACAGCAAAAAAAGCGCCGTAAGGCGCTTTTTTAATGTCTTGGAAATATGAATTTTCTCTATAGCGCCATGCGCTGCACTTGAGTCAAAAGCAGAACTAAGACTGCGCTTTAAAATAAGGCTTTTTGGCTTTGACTTTCTTGTGGAATCGGGTTGGACTGAGCTTTTGTAGCAGTGACTCAGGAACAGGGCAGGCCTCTTTTAGTATCTGTGCCACTAAAATTTCACTGCATAAAGGCGCAAATAAGAAGCCCTTAGAGCCTAGGCCTGCAAAGCTATAAACTTCAGACTGTTCGGACATTCTACCAAGTACTGGAAAATAGTCCAAACTTTGCGCGCGAACGGATGCACGGCCTTGCCAAGTCCTCACATCAGGAAGTGATTGTGCATAATCTGGAAAGACACTGTGGATAAGCTCGTAGTTATGCACATGGTCTTCAAGCAAAACATCGCTGTCGTCCCGATTCGGATAGAAGGATGCGCCTAAGATGAGCTGTTGAGCATCAAGCTGCATACAATAGCCACCATAGCTATAGGCTTGATCAAGTGCGAATGCTTGTGACGTGTTCTCCACCCAGCTAACTTGTCCACGAATGGGCTTCAGCACAGGGTACTGCTCAAAGAAAGTAGCCGTGTGGCGTGCACAACACACAATCACGTGATCAAACTGACCTAGAGATTGAGCTTGTTCATCTACGATTTCATTGTGCTCTGGATGGATTTGAGTAATGTTGGCTTGTACGAACTGAATCAGCGGATGCGCTAAGATTTGATCTCTGAGTTGATGTGGTGAAACGGCGCCCGCTTCGGTTAAATTCAGACTGGAATATTCAGTGATTAACGCTGAATCAGCAGCGGTTTCGGCTGTCAAAAGACCCGCAGGATATTGTGGTTCGAGATCGAGTAAGTCTTCGGCTTTTTTAAGCGCCAGTTGATGTACTTGAATCGGGCGAAAAGCTTGAAATTTGGAATAGTGCTGTAAAGCATGTTGCCAAGCCAAGGTCATGAGATGTTCATGACTTTGTTCAATCGGACAAAGTTTGGGGTTGAGTAAGGCCAGCGGATTGCCTGAACCTCCTGCGAGTGGCTCAGATTGGTCGTAGAGCGTGACTTGGTGCCCACGCTCAGCAAAGGCCCATGCACTAGTTAAACCTGCAATCCCTGCACCTATGATTGCGATATGGCGCTGTTTAAAAGGGTATGGTCGTTGACCAGGTCGGTTTTGATCCGATACCGATTTGGCGTCTACAGCATCTGATGTATGTTCAGGCTCAGCAGGGAACCAGATGGCTTTGAGCATTTCGCGTTTGTGTTTAAATCCACGCGGACGTGAAATAGAAATACCATGCTGTGTTAAACCACGTTTGAGCACGCCTGCAACACTAAATGAAGCAAAGGTCGTCCCGACATCTGATAGGCGAATAATATGTTGAAGAACTTGTTCTTCCCATATGTCAGGATTACATGAGGGTGCAAACCCATCGAGGAACCATGCGTTAACGCTACTGGTTTTTGCCATACTAGGGAAAACATCGTGGGCATCGCCTAACCAAAGGTCTAGGCTAAAACGTTCATTAGGGAAGCTCAGGCGATGACAACCCGCAATCGGATGCGGGTATTGTGTTATCAATTCATCGGCGATCGGTTTAAGTTCAGGCCAAGCATCGAGTGCGCGTATCAGATCAGCCTTAGATAGCGGAAATTTTTCAACTGAAATGGCATGGAGATGGCTGTGGTTATTTGGCCGTACTTGTTGCCAAAGTTGCCAAAGTGCCAAGATGTTGAGCCCTGTGCCAAAGCCAGTTTCACCAACACTAAAATATTCAAAGGGCTGAAGATTTGACAGGCGCTCAGATAAATCGTTGCCATTTAAAAACACATGGCGTGTTTCGAGTAGACCATTGTCTTTGGAAAAATAGACATCGCCAAATTGTTTTGAAACTGGCACATCAATGCCATCAACTTGTTGCCACTCTAAATCGGCAGTTTGAATTGCGCTTGACAAAGCCACAGTACCCTATTGTTTCTAATAGGGCTTAGCTTACCACTGACGACGGCGTTTGGTATAAACGTAACTAGCAATTAAGAAACCCAGTAAGACACCCACAGCGATGGTTGCTGCACCGTAGAGAAACATTTGTGCACTGCGTTCGCTTTGTAAAACCTGTACTTGTACACCGAGGCTGTCATTTTTAAGTTGTAGCTCTTGGTTTTGTGCCAAAGCATCAAGATTGGCTTTTTCTAACTGAGCTAAGCGAGAAGCTTGGTCTTTGACCAATGCTTTGACTTTGGCATCTTGGAGGGCTTTGTTTTTCGCCAATTGTTCAGCGGTGAGCGGTTTGGCTTCCTGTGGTTGACCATTTGGACTAATGGTTGCTACAGCAGGAATAATTTTTGGTTGTGTAGCGGTGTTGTGTCCAGATGGTGGTGGAGCCGCAGTCGTTGCTTGGACGGCAGGGGCTACACTTGGAGCAGGTGCGGTTTCAACCGCCCATGCCATAGAAGAAAGAAGAGATAAACCCAATAAGCTTGTGACAACGACACGCATGACCTTATCCTTGAGGGAATGCTTTATTAAATGGTTTAACATCAATATGACGATAAACCCCTGCTTTTAAGAAAGGCTCTTCCTGTAACCATGCATCGAGTGCTTCACGTGAGTCAAAGTCAACAATGATCGTACTGCCATAAAAACCCGCTTGTGGATTGCTTGGGTCTTTAGGCATTGCACCAGCAACAATTAAACGACCTTCATCATTGAGCTTTTGTAAACGAACAAGATGTTCTGGACGTGTAGCAAGGCGTTTTTCGACAGTCCCTTCCTGATCGGTACATGTGACAACGAATAGCGGCATATGAATTCTCGATGTATGTTCTGGCTAAATTACTCTTCAGAAGATTTAAAGTATTTACGTAATACAATAAACTGAATAATGATAAAGGAAAACATCACGATCATGTCACCAAAAGCCGTGAATTCTCCCCAATATTTTCCGTCCATAAATAAAAATGCGAAAAATACGTGTAAAAAAGACATGAGAGCAAACATGGCCGCCCATGCAAAGTTTAAATTTTTCCAACCTGCGTCGGTTAAATTGAAGATTGGGCCGAACAAACGTTTGATCAGCGGTTTGCGTTCTTTGCCAAAATAAGGGGAAAGTAAGAAAGCACCTGAGAAAATTATATTCAGTAAGGCTGCTTTGAGTTTGATGTAAAAGTCATCTGACAGCATTA
>NZ_BKFU01000086.1:0-9695 GCF_008980265.1 Acinetobacter sp. TUM15064
GTGATTCCAAGTGCTTCAGCAATTATTTCTAAAGAACTCAAAGAAAGATTTTTTTCACACCTTTCAATGGCCCCTATATATGTTCTATGCAATTTGCATAGCTCAGCTAATTCTTCTTGAGAAAGGTTATTGGCCGCTCTAAATGCTTTTAAATTGTCAGAAATAATCAATAGTAATTTATGGCTAGGTTTACGAAACATTATTTGAAATCACTTAGTTGAGTCCAAATAATGAAAATATGATGACAATAAGTCGACAGACGATAAGTAGCATTGATGATTAGTAGATTATTCTTAATTATTAAAAAATTCTAAAATTAACATAATACACCTTATACGAAACTGGGTACAGCTTGTCTCGAAAGCTCATATTCTTGAATGGATCTTTTCAACTGATCAATAGGAAGATAGAACTTATCCTTAAAACCTAATTTTTTCATAAAAGCTTGGCAATCTGGATTTGGGCGTTCTACTTCTAAATATCCATATCCAAATTGCGTTCCAAAATGGCAAAGTTCCTTTAGTAGAGCTGTTCCATAACCATGTTTCTTTTTACGAAATCCAATGCGAGCAACAACAATGATTTTCTGATCATTAAGATCAGCCAAATCATACTTTCCGAATCGTAAATAGAGATCATTTTGACTCTTATTAAATGCAATAGTCACTACTGATCGAGGCTTCTTTTGCATTAGCTCAAAAGATGAAACTTTCACCTTTGAATACCCTAGTTGTTCCATAGCAAATTTTTGGACTAAACACGAGATCTCGTGCTGTTCTTCAAGTCCAATAAGTTCATCTTTTTTTGATTGTTGGAATGATTCTGTATTCATTTTTTTACCTCGAAAGAGAAATCCTAAAAATTAAGGCAAGATGGTCAATATATCATTGGAAAACAACAATCATGAGTATTCAATTAGACCCAAACAAATTATATTTAGTTTTAGATCCCGATGACGTAAAGCGGTGGTGCAAAGGAATGTCTACAGACCCTCAGTTTGCCCATCTTTCCGCTTATATTGGGGAACGTCCAGAGCTTTTAGCGGGACGGCTTTACATGAAATTCATGTTAAATTCAGATGAATTAAAACCGATTCTCCCCAAAATATTAAAGAAGAGTTATTACAAATAATTTCGTCGTTTTTAAACATCAAAACCGTCTACTTAAAGACGGTTTTTTTCTAATTTTAGAAAGAAAAATTCCGTTTCTATTTGAGAAACGCGGAAGCGTGCATTCCGATCTGCTGATCAGAAATGAAAAATCCAAAAACATCAAAGCAGGGCTATGGATCTAAATTAGAATCGAGGGATTTTCTAAATCGCTATAAAACAGCCTAGAATCGCATTTAAGCGATTTTTTTCGAAAAACAGGGAAATCTATGTAAACAGGGCTAAAAAGCCCAATAAACGCAAAATAGGCTTATTTAGAGTGAGAAATGCAACTAGGCTGAAAAAATTCTGTAAAACGAATAACAATTTTTATAAAGCAGTTTTCCATATCAGATTGATATTGAAAAAAACCGAACGAGTGTCTACGAGTGATAAAGCTTAATCAAAATTTCACCTAGCTTTTTCTCTGATTACAAGCTCCCTATCCATTAATCACTTTTATCTCAGAGCATCCCGAATGGGTGCGAACTAAATTAATTAACTTCTAGACGAGCGTAGCGAGCATAAAAAATTTATGAGCGAAGCGAATTCCGAGTTGCTTTTGATTTTTCTTAAAGTCACAACGAGATTAGCTAAAAAATTGCCCCTCGAATCGAGCGAAAGCGAGATTCAATAGAGTTTGAGCGTAGCGAAAACATAGGGCAATTTTCCATTTGAAAGGCTTTTAATTATTTTTAAGATTTTAAATGCTTTTAAGTAAGCTGAATCTCTTTGTTTATAAGGCTTTCAACGACTATAAAGCTAGGTTTATCGACCCTTAAAGCTAGGTTTATCGACCCTTAAAGCTAGGTTTATCGACCCTTAAAGCTAGGTTTATCGACCTTAAAACTAGGTTTATCGACCCTTAAAGCTAGGTTAATTTACAAGTTAATTAAAATAGTCTATTGTATGACCTAGTTTAATTATAAATTTATTATTAGAAATGAGTGAATTAATCGTAAAGGATAATGCTTTAATTCAAGCCAGCTATACTCTAGACACAGTTGAACAAAGACTGATCTTATTAGCAATTGCTGAAGCTCGAGAAACAGGACATGGAATAACTGAAAATAGCCTTTTAGAAGTACATGCTAGTAGTTATATAAATACTTTTAATGTTGAAAAGCACACTGCTTACACCGTACTTAGAGATGCTTCTAGAAGTTTATTTGATCGCTATGTGACTTATCATGACATCAATCCTAAGACAGGCAAGGATCGTAGCTTTCATTGTCGTTGGGTAGATAAAATTGGATATGAACCCCAATCTGGAATCGTTTTCTTAAGGTTTACACAAGATATTGTTCCGCTAATAACAAGACTAGAAGAAAACTTTACTAAATATGAACTACAACAAGTTTCGAGATTAACAAGCTCTTATGCTATTCGGCTATATGAACTATTAATCCAATGGCGATCTGTAGGTAAAACTCCTATTTTTGATCTCTCCATTTTTAGACTGCAACTAGGGGTCGAAACTCAACAATATAAAACTATGAGTAACTTTAAAACATACGTTTTAGATTTCGCACTCAACCAAGTTAATGAGCTAACAGATATAACTGCTGAATATGAGCAGCATAAAAAAGGACGTACTATTTCAGGTTTTTCTTTTGCCCTTAAACAAAAGAAAGCTTCTTCTACCAAGGTAGTTAAAGAGCAAAACCCAACTAATTTATTCTCAAAAATGAGCGATAAACAACGCTACTTATTTGCCAATAAACTTTCTGAGTTACCTGAAATGGGACACTATTCAGAAGGTTCTGAGAGCTTTCAACAATTTGCTATCCGCATTGCCGAAATGCTTCAAGACCCTAAAAAATTTGAAGAGTTACTCCCTTATCTGCAAAAAACTGGCTTTCAATGTGCCTAAAATTTAAACTTGCTCATTTGTCTATTTGACAGTCTAATAGACAATAATTTT
Organism: Acinetobacter sp. TUM15064; assembly: GCF_008980265.1. Lineage (NCBI taxonomy): Bacteria > Pseudomonadati > Pseudomonadota > Gammaproteobacteria > Moraxellales > Moraxellaceae > Acinetobacter > Acinetobacter sp. TUM15064. The sequence goes on from NZ_BKFU01000086.1 coordinate 3,073, forward strand.
TTACAAGTTTAGGCATAGGTTTACAGTATGAAAACCCTTACAGTTCTTGAACTTTCCAAGCTGTACAACATCAATAGACAAACAATTTACAACAACATAAAGAAAGGAATTTTAAGTAAAAATTCTGATAATAAGATTGATCTAGCAGAAGCCATACGCGTTTTTGGGGAACCAGTTAAAAAACAGGATGTAAAAGAACCTGTAAAAATAGACAGTCCAAATTCGGCAGAAGTTTTACTGCTTAGACAGCAGATAGACATGCTGAAAAATCAGCTTGATGATGCAAAAGATCGGGAATCTTTCTATCAAAACCAAATTGAAACGATGCAACGCCTATTAGAAGCCCCAAAACCTAATATGACTACGTTTACCGATCAAAAACCTAGCCAAGATATAGCAACGGATCCTCGGTCAGAACCTGGGGTGAAAAATGACGGATTGACTACTCCGGTCGAAACAGAAAATAAGCGGATTCCCGTACCGGAGCACGTTGAACAGGAGCCGGAGAAAAGGGGCTTTTGGAGCCGTTTTTTTAGACCCTATGATTAACCACGATTGTTTAACTAATATGAACAAAGTCGTGAAACATTGGTCAAATAATAGTCGTGGAACGTGAAAAGTCATAAAAAAAGCCCAATCGGGTGTGATTGGGCTATAAACTAGAAACTACAGCATTGATTTCTAAGGAAAATTAGAACACCTTTCGTATAAGGTGTATTATGTTAATTTTAGTTTTTCTAAAAAATAATCATAACTATAAAAAATCTTTATTTTTCATAAATATATATATATCATATTGTTTTTACTACAATATTGTTATGTGAATAATATGCTTTATGATGAACAACAAATTAATGTTACAACTTTAGTCAATATCTTAAAAAATGCCTTTTTTAATGTTTATGATGTTGAAGAAGATAGTTTTAATGTAATCGTAGACCAATATAGAATTATTGTTAATTTTGATACTGAAAATAAAAGAATCAAATTAAGTAGCATTGACCCTATAAAAGATTACACTCCAAATTTATTTCTTAAACTACTGGAAGCTGTTAACAATTCAAATGAAGATTTAGTTAACGCATCTAGTCACATTATTAATTATGAAAATAAAATTTTCTTAAGAGTTGATCAATATATTAGTTACTCTAAAGGACTGATTATTGAACAATTTGTCGAACTATTACGGACTTTTGATAAAATATCAGTTTTAGTTTATCAACGACATATAGCACCAGCTACAAATTAAAACTCACTCAAGCTCACTACTAGCCTAAAGAGTTTTCAAAATGGCTAGTAGTGAACATTAAATCAGTTTTGGGTTCTATCGCATTACAGACTAAAAATGGGAGCTATAAGCTCCCATTTTTAGTCTGTAATGCGTACTATGTTAATAATAGAAATATTTAATATGACAAGCTCAAAATATTATTAAAATGGCTATATCTTAACTATATAAATAATTCCTATTTTTAATACCCTCTGAATAATGAATCAATAGCACGTCGCTGTTCTTCAGCATCCTTATGCTCCTCTAAAGCCAACCTCTTTCTCATGTGCTCAAGTGAGCTTTTAGTACTATCATCTACAAAACGTTGTGCGGCAGAACGACTTTTTAATGATAATGCTAAAATAGCTAATGCTCTTGATGTACCACCTTCATGTTGCCCTATATAATCAACTAACCTTTCTGCTGGAAGGCTTTGAAACTTTCGCCATGCCTCATATTGTTGCTCTTTCATTTTTTCCTGCATAGCTTGACCTGCACCTTTTGCAAGACTAGAAACACTATTCCAAAACCCCATTTTCACTCTCCTAGAACGTATGAACTTATAAAATTAAGAATTTATAGACTCTGTTTGCATTTTTCTAAAAAACTCTTCTTTATATCTTTTCTGAATTTCACTTGATGCATATTTAGCAAATGCAAAATTAATACCCCCACCCAAGATACCACCAACAACAGGAATAAATTTTGCCGCTTGTTTAGTTGTCATTTTGGGTACTAATTTTGATGCAACGACCATGATGAGTTTAAGTACTGGATTTGATTTTGCTCCAGATTTTCCTGCAATTTGAGCAGCCCTATTCATCATAGCTTGCACACCTGCAACAGCAGCTTTATCAAATCCCAATGAAAATAAATAAATTTCTCTGGCTAGTTCTGCATCATGTGGATTATTCGGATCAAAGCCATTCAAATATGCAACTCTTTGATTCAACCTATACAATTGCGCTGCCATATTTACAATATCAACGCCACCAATGGTTACCATTGTTGCTATACCACCAATTCCCGAAGCTAGTCCGGTTACTGCACTATTTCTTGCTGCATAGTTACCATAAGAGCTAGAAATATCTTCAATTCGTCGATAATTTTTACAAATAATCTCTGTTGTAAAGTCTTCTATTTTTGCAATAGGTAACCCTTTAGACTTTGCATCTTTAACAATATCACTAGGATCTACTGAAATAACTTCAGAAATTTTATTTAAGAATTTTGTAGGTAATTGAGTAGTACTATCGAAATCCATATTTTTTTAAGGCTTATTAAATTAATTATCAATATCATAAATTAAACATTATGTTTTTTATCAAGTTATAAAAAATATTTATCCATAATTTGACACTAACTTTTAAAGGTTTTCTATTCTATTTAACATAATAGAGCTTATACGAAATGCTTTTTAAAATATCTTTGTTTTTCATATAGTTAAAAAATTTTTATCCCCATGAAAAACAACAAAAAACCGACTTGGAAACAAGTCGGTTTCTTTTTAAGCAAAACTGTAACTTTTAGCCAATAAAATTGATCAAAAAACATTCATTTTTGCGTTTTTTCCTGATTTATCAAGCTTCACAATTCAGAAATAATCCCCAATTTCTGCGGACAACTCTTGGGATAAAATAAGCCAACTTTGTAAGCTAAAACTTACATGGATTTAAGGATTTTGCAGATTGGTAATTCAAGTCATTAGCCGTATGATGAATACATAAGGAAACTGGATGTTTTCAGACAACAAGAATAAGAAAATTGCGCAAGGAATGGGCAGCACGAGATCAGTAAGACGAGCAACCCGATATGAAAAAGCCCGACAGGATGTCGGGCTTTTTTATTGGCTATTCTTAAAAATAAGCTTGTAAAAGAAGTTAAATTATTGAGATCATAACTTCATTGAATGATTATTTAGGGAATTAATTGAATGATTTTTTTTAAAAAAATTAAAGAAAAAATTATACTTAATAAAAAAAATGAACAAGCTTTTTATGAAATAGCATTAACAGAGTTTTTAACTGGAGAAAAACGGTCTGGTCTTTGGGCAATGGCTCTAGCAAAGTCAGAAGGCGTAATTGAAAAAGCTAATGCGTTATATATTGGTTTATTAGCAGAGGAAATAAAAAATGATGAATATTTAGAATCAAATAAAGTAGAAAATGAGCAAAGAATAGAAAAGCTAATAAAGTCTGAAAGAGAAAAAGAATTTAATCGCGTAAAAAAAGTAGTAGAGAACTTGAAAAAAGAACAAGAGAAAGAGAGGAAAAAGCTTATAGATCCAAGATTTAAGGAGGAACAGCCTTTTCTTAAAAAAGATCATTGAAAACTTTGGAAAAAGTTATTTCGCATAAGAGATTTTATGTTAAATAGACAGAATTACGTCAAACTATGGCGTTTGGATCATTTTCTATGAAAAATTTATTTTCTACACAGTTATAATTGTTGATTGTTATAGTGGAATATGAAAAAGTCATGAATATCTCCCTCCCTCGATTTCAAAATATTCATGAGGATAAAAAAAATGGTGTTACATATACACCAATTGAATTAGCTGAATTTGTTGCAAAAAAAGCTCTTTCTTATTTAGATAACGCATTGTTTTTGAATAAAAAAATTAAAATATTGGATCCAAGTGTTGGCGATGGAATCCTTATAGAGCAGTTGCTTTTAAATTCAGATACAGAGAAATTTTCAGAAATTGAAATAATTGGGGTTGATCTCGATGAATCTAATTTTGAAAAAATTACTTCATCAATTGAAGAGAAATATTCTAACGTTAAGTTGAAGTTATTAAAGGATGATTTTTTGGAATTTTATGATTCCAATAAAGATTCAGACTTTGACATCATTATTGCTAATCCTCCCTACATCCGTACTCAAATTATTGGTAGTGAAAAATCTCAGAAGATAGCAAAAGATTTTAATTTAAAAGGAAAAACGGATATTTATTATGCATTTATGATGGCTATGTCCAATTTACTTGGTAATAACGGGGTATTAGCTACTATTACATCAAATCGTTTTTTATCAATCAAATCTGGTCATGTACTACGAGATTATTTATTAGAAACTTTAGATATACAGTCTATTTATGATTTGGGTGATACGAAGGTATTTAGTTCAGCAGCTGTATTACCAGCATTAGTTTTCTCTAAGAAAAACAACAAAAAAACTAAGGTTGCCCCTGAATTTATTACTGTTTATGAAGTTAAAAAATCAAAACAAGATCATAAAGATGTTGAAACGATTTTTTCAGAAATTGATAGTACTACTCATTATATTAAAATTGGTAAATCTCAATTTGAAATTATTAGAGGAATCTTAGATTTATGTAATTCTAAAAATAATGTATGGACTGTAACAACTACGGAAAGCAATTCATGGTTACAGAAAGTAGCTATGAATACGTGGAAGATATTTAAAGATATTGGTCCAATTCGAGTAGGCGTCAAATCTACAGCAGATAAAGTATTTATACGTGATGATTGGGATGCTTTTGATCCGAAGCCTGAATTAATCAAATATTTGTTAACTAGTAAGTGTGCGCAACAATTTAAGGCTATTAGGCCAAATAAGCCTAAAGAAATTATTTATCCGCATACAAGTGAAAATGGAAAGACAAAAGCATTAGATATAGATCAGTATCCAGCCACTGCACAATATTTAGAGGCTTACAAAGATCAATTGAGTGGAAGGAAATATCTGATTGAAGCCGGTCGAAATTGGTATGAGTTGTGGGTTCCACAAAATCCAGATCTTTGGGATAAGCCAAAGATTGTTTTCCAAGATATCTCAGAAAAGCCAAAATTTTGGATAGATCTGGAAGGTAATGTCGTTAATGGTGAATGCTATTGGATTACACCAGATGATAGTAAAGATGATGAGCTATTATGGCTATGTTTAGCTGTTGCGAATTCTAAGTTTATCGAGCAGTTTTACGACTATAAATTTAACAATAAGCTCTATTCAGGTAAGAGAAGATTCATGAAACAATATGTTGAAGAGTTTCCTATTCCTGATCCTCAATTAGAGATATCTCAAGAACTAATTAACTTATCAAAGATGATCTATGAAGAAATAGATCAAGAAGATGTATTACAGCTTAAAGACAAGTTAGATGAACTTGTCTTTAAGGTATTTGAAATTAATTAAAAAAGTCATAGGGCAATGGTATTTGTATTTTTCCATTTACCACGTTGCCTTGGAATTGTGTAAATCGAGAAAAGAAATCAGCTCCAGTAGAAACTACTAAATGAGTCAACGTTACTGTGATGCCATTTGTAACTCCGTATACAACAGCATATCGTGTATCACAGTAACGCATCGCTGTACTGTTTATTGAAATTCCCGAGTTATCTATCTGATTAGGACAGATAACACCTAAATCAACAGTTGGCGATGTTTGTAACTTAACTTCTAGTAACTGGTGTTTAACATCTGGGAACTTTCCATCATCAGCATAGTTGCTATATCCCAAAGCTGAACAAACTAATTTATGTAGTTCAGCTCCTCTTAGTCTTTCTTGAGTAGGTCCTGGATCTGGGAAAGATTGACCAATTAAGGTACTCAGGCGGTTAAAAATTTCGGATATTGGTAAAATTTCCCCAGATATTGGGAAAGCAGTCGGTTCAGTCGATAGAGATGGTATATATGAACTGCGAGCTAAGTATGGATTCAACAATACTGAATCCGATAAGGAAACTAACTCTCGATTAACTGTAGCTGAAGGAATGAAGCTAGCTTGATGTTTCTTTGTAATAGTGCCAGTAGTATCTAAAAGAGCAAGCTCATATCCACTAATCACTTTAACCTTAAAGATGATATTTTGACTATTGATTCCAATAATAACGTATCTCCTTTGAGGAGAAACTTCTTCATTCCATATTTGTAAGTTATAAGACTGCTGATTGTATGTGTCAAAATTTTGACCTGTAAATCTTGGCTGGTATTTTGGGAATTTTTGTTCTATTGGATACCCTAATGCGTCACAAACAGCTTGTTTGACAACTTTTGAACGTGTGCGAATGGGATAGTTTACATTTAACCCCATTAATTTATTGTTTAAAAGTTCTTCTAAAAATTCGTCTGGAATCCATAAATTAGGGTCTCCTACCTGAATAGGATCATGAATTGTAAGTTGAGCATTTTTGATATTACGAACGTAATCATACGCTGATGGTAGTGTCATCGCCTTCTCTTGGAGTCAATAGTTCTGGTACAGTGATTCCAAGTGCTTCAGCAATTATTTCTAAAGAACTCAAAGAAAGATTTTTTTCACACCTTTCAATGGCCCCTATATATGTTCTATGCAATTTGCATAGCTCAGCTAATTCTTCTTGAGAAAGGT
>NZ_BKFU01000087.1:0-9477 GCF_008980265.1 Acinetobacter sp. TUM15064
ATAAAACATATTGATTTAAGCCGTGGCCGTATTAGTGCGACAGTAAATCATCATCATCCTGAATGGAAATTGGATGATTTGCTTAGCTTTGCAGAAAGAATTAATCCGAAACGTGCATTTTTATTTGTTTCTAAAGTTCTTGGTAAACATATTCCTGTCGCACCCTCAGTTATGCAAAAAAGCTATCAAGACCTTGCTGCTCTTATTCCTAAAAATTTGCCCTATCCCATTAGTGTGATTGGTATGGCTGAAACCGCAGTCGGTTTAGGCGCAGGAGTCTATCGTGAGCTGAAACCAGATTTCGGGGAAAATGCTATTTTTTTAACGACTACTCGGCATCCAGTCGAAACCTTGCCCACATTAGGCTTGTTTTTAGAAGAACATAGCCATGCACAAGACCAATTTATCTTGTCTAGTCATGATGCTATTAAACATCAACACATCCTGAGTTCAAAAACTCTTATCTTAGTGGATGATGAAATTTCGACTGGTAAAACCTTTAGAAATTTAATTCTCAGTCTTAAAAAATCAGGTTTAGAACACGTTGAAAGGATTATTTTAGTGACTTTAGTCAACTGGGCTGAACAGCACTTAGTCACCGATGATTTAGGTATTCCAGTTGAAGTGGTTTCTTTATTACATGGTCACTGGCAGTGGCAAGATAACAACAAAGAAATTGATATTCAAATGCCGAACGTCAGTTCAACCCAGCAACAAAGCCAAAAAATTATTGCACCCAATGACTGGGGGCGCGAACCGACTTTTCTGGAGTGTTCTGTGTGGCAAAAGATTGAATCCATTCAAGCGCATGAAAAAGTTTTAGTGTTAGGTTCGGGGGAATTCACCTGGATTCCTTTCCTAATGGCAGAGCAACTAGAAAAGCAAGGTGTTGAGGTTTATTTTAGCTCCACCACTCGCTCTCCGATTATGCAAGGACAGTCCATTGAAAGTATTTGTTTATTTAAAGACAATTACGGACTCAATATGAATAACTATGCATACAACGTAAAACATCAAGAATTTGATCGTGTCTTTTTAATCATTGAAACCGCTAAAGATAGTGTTGACCCTCTGCTTTTTGAACAAATAAAAAACTTGGAAATTATTAGTTATGAATGTTAAGCCGTTAATTTTTGTTGACTTAGATGACACTCTTTTTCAAACACATCGTAAAAGCACACCTACGCCTTTACATAAAATTGCGACTACAGATAAATTAGGTGAACCGCTCTCTTATATGCTGCCAAAACAGCAAATATTCGTGAATTGGCTATTAGAGTCTGCTGAAGTAATTCCAGTCACTGCTCGGTCAGTAGAAGCATTACAACGCGTACATATTCCTTTTCAGCACGGTGCAGTCTGCTCACATGGCGGAACCATTTTAGGGGCCAATAAACAGGTTGATCAAGAATGGCTTGTTTTGCAACAGCAAGCTACAGCAGAGTTAGAACACTTACTCAATGATCTACCCAATGCACTACTGGATTATGCAAAACCTTTTGGATCAATCCGTACTTGGACGGTGGAAGAAAATGGCGGGAAAATTTATACCGTTGCCAAACAGAATGATCCGGAACCATTATTTTTATCTAAAATTATTGCCAACTTACCTGCTGAAGTGCTCGAGCATTGTTACGTACATATCAATGGTAATAATTTGGCGATTATTCCAAAATTTGTTTCTAAACAAAAAGCAGTCGAATTTTTTATCAACAAATATGACCCTGAACGTGAACGTGCCATCTTAGGTTGGGGCGACAGTTTATCTGATGCCGGCTTCTTAGCGTGCTGTGATTGGTTTGGTATGCCCAAAAATAGCCAATTGGATAAGTTTTTAGCACAAAGTTTAATGCAAGATCATAATGCGAAAGGATATTTAGGACATGGATAAGAATTATGCTGGTGCATCCAATCTTAATACCTTAGGTTTTCATGGTTCATATCGACCGCAAGATGTAACCTTTTTACTCAATATTGATGATATTGAACCGACACCATTGGCAGAAAAAGAGTATTTGATTCAATCAGGAAAAAAACATTACTCCCAAATGATTAGTGTAGAGCATCCCCCTTCAAAAGAGCAGATGCGTCATTTTCAATACGCTTTTGAGCAAGGTGCTGAACGTCTGGCTTGTGATGTACAGAAAATTGGTAACTCTCTACTGAGTCGATTTAAAAATCAGCCTATTATTTTGGTCAGTCTAGTACGTGCAGGTGTACCTTTAGGGGTACTGCTCAAGCACTATATTGAAAAATATCAGCAGTGCGTACATTACGGTATTAGTATTATTCGTGATCGCGGTATCGACTTTGCAGCCTTACATGCCATTATTGATCAACATGGTGCGGAAAATATTGTTTTTGTAGATGGTTGGACAGGTAAAGGTGCAATTTGTCGAGAGTTAACCCAAAATTTAGCAGATTATCCGGCATTATTTGATGCAGGCTGGGATATTCCTCGCCTTGTCACCTTAGCCGATTTAGGTGGCTATTCTTGGTTAAGTGCTAGCTGTGAGGATTGGCTGATTCCGTTTGGTATTCTAGGTTCTGTGGTCTCTGGTTTAACCTCACGCACCATTTTAAAAGATCATATCAATTTTGAGTTAGCAAAAAAAAATTGCTATGAGCCTAAAAATTGGCATAGTTGTTTAGTTTACAAACATCTAGCTGAACATGATATTTCAGTAGATTTTACAGACAAAATTTTAAATATTATTAATCAGAATCCGTCTACAAATTTATCCCATTGGAATAATCATATTCGACTCAAACAACAAAAAATTTGTTTAGATACGATTACTTGGATCTCTGACATCTATAATATTAAAAATATTAATCGTATTAAACCTAGTATTGCAGAAGCGACACGTGCGGTATTAAGACGTATTCCTGAAAGAATATTAATTCGTGATCCATCCAATCCCCATGTACAATTACTGTTACATTTTGCCAAAGAACAAAATATTCCTGTAGATATTTTAGGTGCCAAGTTAGGTCCATACCATGCAGTCACTCTGATAAAAAAAGTCGAGAAAAATAAATGAAACAACTGCAACATGCGATTGAACTTGGTGCAACCATGTACATTCCTGCAACTCATGAGCAGTTATGGGAAGTTACCGAAGGGATTAAATTTCCAATACTTAAATCTATTGCAGTCTGTTTAGAAGATGCCGTATTGGAAAGAGACGTACAAACTGCGATGGTTAACCTAAAACTTTTATTACAAAAACGTTTAGAACAGCCGAATCCTAAAGCACCTGCAATGTTTATTCGTCCTAGAAATATTGAGATGGCAAAACACATTGTCGACTGGGAATTAAATCATACCTACAGTGGTATGATTTTACCCAAGTTTACGCTACACGATCTAAAACAGTGGATGGACGTTTTGCCATCTAATATCAACCTGATGCCAACGCTTGAAACTAAAGAGATTTTTGATATGGGCCATAATATGGAACTTAATCAAGCCCTCAAGTATGATTTTCATAAAACCTTGTGTTTAAGAATTGGAGGTAATGACCTTCTGTCCTGTTTAAATTTACGTCGTCCTAAAAATAGTACTATTTATCAAACCCCTGTAGGTATATTGATTTCACAATTGGCAGGCTTATTTATTCCAGCTGGTTTTCAACTCAGTTCGCCAGTGTGTGAACATATTAACCACACGCAATTGCTCATGAGTGAAATATGCCAAGATATGAATAATGGGATTTATACAAAAACTGCCATTCATCCTTCGCAAATTGCGTATATTCATCAAGCCCTTCAAATAACTACAGAAGAATTTCATGAAGCACAGCAAATTTTATCGCAAGATGCTAAAAGTGTATTTAAAAGCCACGGCTCAATGTTAGAACCTGCTACACATCGCAATTGGGCAGAAATGATTTTATTACGCTATAAAACTTTTGGTTTATGTAAGTCTCAACCGTCTACCCAAGATAAACTTATGCTCAATACATTTTCAGTCTAAGCTTCAACCATCTGTACTACAGCCAGACGGCCACCTTCTTGCTTTGAAAGTAAAATTTGTACACCATCTTTTAGCTCAATTTTACCTCCAATCGGGATAGCTGTTTTGGTTGTTACGTCAGTCAAATCTGCTAACCCTTCATTGACCAACCACCACTTATTATTATGAAAAATAAAATAACCTTTTCTTTTAGTTTGTTCAAGACTGAGACGTTCATTCGGTGCAACTAGATGATTGCTATGCCATTGAAATAACGACTGACCGGTCCATACCATCAAACGATGATTATCTAGTCTAAACTTTCCTTCTTGACGTGCAGAATATAAGTTTAGTATTGGCAGCTTACCTGAAAATGGCGTATTGCAGAAAGGACATTTTGGTGCAGTAGTATTATCGAAAACATACCACTTATGGGTACAATTAGCATTTAAACACGGCTGAATTAAGTCAACGGTTTTGACTAAAGCATCTTCCCAATCATTTGCAGAAGGTCGCTTACTCGGTTCATGCAAACCATCAATAAAACATTTATTAAATAATTCGGTTAAATATGGTCCTGTCACAGTATAAGGAATTTGCTGTGGATCTGCCCAAGGTAATTGAGATGATTTTAATTGATTAGAACGAACACGGTTGGAGTGGTCTGTCGGATGTTCGATGAATAATGCCTTTTGCCCCATGCCTAGATTTTCATCTTTTTGTGGGTCATCCATATCGTGGATTTTTCCACCACGTAAAGGATGGCGATATAACAAATACATATAGATCAACACACCCAAGGCATGTCTATCTGTTGTAATACTAGGTAAAAAACGTTTTGGATCTTCTTTTGATAAGTGACTAGTCGTTACCACTTCTGGTGCAATAAAATCAGGAGTTCCCACTACATCAGGAGGATATTTACCAGGTACAACTAAGCCATCGACATCAATGACACACGCACTTCCCGTAACTGGATCAATCAATACATTTTTGTAAGATAAATCTGAGTGAGCTACCCCAGCAGCATGCATACGACGTACTGCACGTGAAATTAGAATACTAATTTTAAGATAATTGAGCCATGTACCCTTTTCCCGATCGTCTAAAAAACGATTTTGATTATTCGCACTCGCAAACCACTTACCTTCTTTTTCTTTACCCTTAATACTTAGAAAATCATTATTTTTTGAACCATGTTCAAAGAAAAACTGTTTTTTATAAGTTGGCGCAGTAATTCCTATCAGATTATTATATTCAACTAATGCATCTGGCCAACAGTAGATATTCTTCCAATAATCTCCTCCGACCCCATTAAAAATACCATTCCATTTATTGCCAACGATTTCTTTTAGGCGCTCTTTCTGTTGGTCAAGCGCTGCTTTGGATTCATAGAATTTATTTTTCTCCTTACTAAAAAAGCATACTACATAGCTTTTATCAGGTGAAAAATACACATCTTTCATTGCACCAGAACCAATCACTTCATCGACAAACTCAATTGGACGACCATCAACAGTTGTACATTTAACAATTTTTCCTGCCACGACTATGTTCCTTATACTTCTGTTGAATCTTGGTCTAATTGATATGCTGATGCCTTCTTATTCCATAGCACTGCCATGGTTCGATCATCATGATGACCCGGTTTAAAGAAGTGCATCCATTCTAACAATGCGACATCTGCATCTGGCTGGTGGAATAAAGGTTCAATTTCCTGATACATTTTTGTCCATAACGGATGTTGTCCCAAGCCAACCTCTGTCTCAAAAATAGGATCAGAGATTCCATCTGTCATGATCAATACCGCATCAATATCATTGAAATGTCCAATTTTGATACGGGTGCCGAAGTCTGAAGCAATACTACGATCTAAAAATTGTGTTTGTCCCGCATATTCTCCACCGTCCGCTACATTCATTAAGCGAACCGAATCTCTTCTATAAACAGCGATCGCCCCATCTCCGACTGAAAATGTACTGATAAAAGTTCTGTTTTGATATTGGCGGACAACAGCCACCAATAAAGTTGTTGAAAATGCTTTTGCTGGCACATTAGATGCTTTAGCCTGCAATTCAATCTCTTCAATAATTGACTTATAAATATCATAATAAACATTAAAGAATTGCTCATTTAATTTTTTAGCAATTTGCTTCGTTACTTCATCTTGTTGCCCTATTTGCCATTGCGAAAGATCTTCCTCAAGTGAAGTAATTGTAGCGGCATTCAAATATCCAGAAAATTGTTTTTCAACAATATCTACTGCAATTCTTGAGCCCTCTCGTGAGTAAATTGCACTTCCTGCACCATCAGCAACAGTGATTACTGACCATTCTGTATCTGGAATATAAAAAAGACTAAAATCATCGTCACGGAATGTCCCTGCATGTTCATGAGAGCGTCCTCGACGACTGGCTGCAATTAAATCAAATTTTTCCGTAGATATAAGGCGCTGGTCTGTATGATCCTTAATAAACGGTTGACCTGCTTCAGGTTCAAGCACCTTCCATAAACTACGTGGATCTGGGATGATATTAAGCTTGCAACGGCCTGAATGGGTTGCATTATCCATACTATATTGGAAAGTGAATTCGAACTCTTCGGCATGTTCAGGTTCACCACGTACTGTTTGGGACTCCTCATCAAAATAAAAGTCATGCTTTCCAAATCTAAAACTTTCTGCTTTAAATCGAATCTTGTTGAAGTCATGTGCTGAACTAATTGAAATCTTAGAATTATAAAACTGTCCGACACGCGCATTTTCAACTTGGAACTTTACTTCATTACTATACATAGAATGATTATCTTCTATTGTTATCTGAGTTGGAGATTGGTCTTGTGGAGAGGAATCATCAAGTGGGGTAATTTTTGCTAAAGTTGGAGTCGTATCAATTTTTTTTAAGACATCTTGAACACAAGTCATATTTTCTTTTTGAGTCTCTAGCTCTCTAAGATGCTCCATCATTTTTGTTTCATCATCATTTTGGCTAATAAACTCTAACTTAGTATTATTATCAATCTCTACATCAACAGTTAACTCCTCAAGTCTGATACCATCTTTTAGATCATCTGTAAGTGATGAATTTAACTCTTTAGGAGACATCTGCTGTGTTTCTAGAATAGTGCTTTTGTTAAGCTGCTGAGATGCATCATGACAAGATACTGTCAAATCATATTCATGGTTTAAAGAAGTCGATTTTTTTGCAAATAAATCTAATTGCTCACAAGCAATAATACGATTAAAGTCAACACCCAGATGTAGCAAAAGCTGATCAAGTTGTTGAACATGTTCATCTTTTGAGAAAAAATCAACAAATGTTGATGTAAATACTAAATTTTTTCTCTGTAATATTTTTTGAATTTCTACCGCAAGTTTTTCATGCATATATTTTTTTCCTAAGAATCAACTCTTCAAACACATTATTTGTTTCTTTTTACCAGTAAGCAATTTTTAACCAATATATCTAATATCAGCCAAATTTTAAGTAATTATAATTAACCTTGCCCGCGCGTAAGGTCAAAACCACCACTGGAGATAGTGAAACTCACTTGTCGATGACACCAAGGACAGACCACATATTCAGAATAACCGTCATAGCACATCAAATTTCCACAGCCACACATAGCAAATGCTGTTTCAGCATAACAGTGTGGACATTGCGCATCTCCTTCAAGCTGTGCAGTATTAATTGTCGGCTTATCCGCAGTCTGATCTGTCCAGCTAAAATAATCTTCAGAAATTGTTTCACAAGTGTCTAATTTAAAGTTATATAAACTGATATTTAGATCAGATAGACCATCGTATTGCATGTTACGTGTATATTTTAGAATATAAGGATGATGCAATTTTTGACAGCGTCCTATAAAAGTTACGGTACGATCGTCTGCATGGCCTTTGCGGAAGCTTAATTTATTTTTTGCCAAATGCATATAGCGTTCATCAAGGGGCAATATTTGTTGATTTTCATTCTGATGACCTACGCAAATACTTTGCGAAACAACCGATGCACTAATCCACTTACATAGGCTTTTTATATATGCTTGATCAACTTGATCGAGCATAATGCAATGTTCTGCAAATTGTTTCAAAATAGTAAAATCGACATCTTGACCTAAACCAATAGCTACCAACGATACTTTGTCTTCGTATTTTGTTTTCCAACGATAAATAGCTTCTTGATAATCATCTGTAGGGCGACCATCGGTAAACAAATAAACAACTGGTTTCCAATCACCTTTTACATCTACTGTTGTACGTATAACAAAGCGATCGATTTCTTTACCGAGATGGTCTAAAGCTTTACCTAAATGTGTTCCCCCACCTAAGGGTAATTCACAATGTCGATATGCAAATAACTCAGTTAATGGCACTAGAGTACGCACGATTCCTGCATAGGCAATAATTGAAACATAAACCGTCTCCAAAGCATAAGGATCTGTCCTGAGACTTTTCATGATGAAATCAATACCTTCTTGAACTGCTTCTAACGGTTTACCAACCATCGACTCTGAACAGTCAATTACAAAAAATACAGGTAATCGGCGCATAATTCATCCCATCTTATTGTTATGATTTACATTAAAAATCTATTATAAGTATGATCTTATTAATTCATCGTTACAATTAAGCAAGATCATCGATCCGAACATAAAATCAAACGAGAAAAATTTAAATATTCCCTTATAACACTAACTGAATTTCAGATGGTGGTGGTGGCAGTGATATTGGTCCACTAATTCCTGCACTACTACTTCCTGCAACGACACTTGCTGAAACCCATTTAAAGAAACTTGAGAATGAAGTGGTATCCATAGTATCGAGTACTACTACTTTCTGCGTAAGCTGTAACAAAGTCTCAGTTTTTGCTTTTGGACCTGCTGCACAAGCCACGATGGTTGCAAAATTCAATTGTTGGATATGAGGAATTATTTGCTGATACGCATAAACATCTGAAGGAGAACCATCTGTCATGAGGAAAATCAATGGCCGCCAATCACCTTTTTCATCCGCTGTGGTTTTCTTAACATTGGTTTCGACTTCCTGCGCAAGTAATTCCAAAGCTGCTCCCATAAATGTTGCACCTGAACTCGGCACTTCAATTTCTGGAATTTGAATTTCCTCAAGAGGTGTAAGTGACAAATAAACCCTTGCTTCAATATCAAAAGTAATAATACTGATATAAACACTTTCAAGAGCGTAGGGATCTTGCCTTAAAGCGCTTAACATAGATTGGAGACCAACATTCACAGAGTGAATGGGTTCTCCTTTCATAGAACCTGATGTATCAAGCAAAATATAAACTGGTAGACGGCGCATTGTTATCTCTTTATACGTATTCTTTTAACCATTCCAAAAAATTATCAGATGCAGAAGATTGACCTAAAGCATTGAATTTCCAACCATTAATTTCACGAACCAGTTCTGCAAATAACAATGAACGTTGCTGATCATAACCTTTACCAGATAAGTCAAAACGCACCATCTCTTTACCAGATGCATCTACAGCACGAATAAATCC
>NZ_BKFU01000088.1:0-9153 GCF_008980265.1 Acinetobacter sp. TUM15064
CAGTTGGCGATTTTTTTTATCTGCCAGATTGATATCTGGATAAGTAGTATTGCCCCCGTATCTTCTTGACGATGGTTATTACTTGGTATGCTAGCTCTTATTTTATAAATGTTTTACTGAAAATCATCTTTGATTTCCCACAATGCACTTAGATGTGTCACTTCTAAAAATAAAAAATAATTCCGCACAAAAAATAAACGTTTTTATGCGCTGTAGCTTTAAATTTGCTTTAAAAAATTGGCATGCATTCTGCTTATTCATTGGTAATACAAAAAACTTTTTTGGTAATACTGATAGGAGTTGCAGATGTCTAAACACTTCAAAGAGAGTTTAATCGCTTTAATCTCCATACTTAAGCTATTTGCCATAGAAATTTTAAGTGCAAGAGCTGGAATTTACATTAAACAAGATTTAACGAAAAAAGGATAACGACGTGTCTAAACCAAAGTTGGCGCGAATCAGTATTACTGTACCAGAACGAACCGTTGATGCATTGGATCAAAAAATTGTTGATCAACACTATGAAAGCCGTTCGCAAGCAATCGTCGATATGATCAATAAGCATTTGATCGCGGATCAAGAGCAACGTAACGCCGTGATGGTAGGGACTTTCACTTTACTTTATAACGCCAGTGTGACTCCACTTAGGATCCAATTGCTAGATTTACAGCGCCAATTTTTAGAACAAGTCGTGAGCTCACTGCATATTCAATTGGACGAGCAAAAGATTCTAGAAGTGATGATTTTGCAGGGTCTAAGCACTGAGTTAAAAGCTTTAAGTCAAAAATTCATTGCCTTGAAAGGGGTGATTAAAGGGCATTTGGAGCTTATGGATGCCGTAATGCCTCCGATTCCGCAAAACGAAAATCTGAATGCATTGAAATCATAATGCTGTACATCTATTAGAGAGCAACTTTAAGCCTAACTGCATCGGGGATAGCCTCATGATTAAACACGTATTTTTATCAGTATCTATGGTTTCTGCTACATTCTTGGCAGGGTGTGACAATACTGCCAAGGTTCCAGAAAAGCAGAAAACGGCATCGGCCTCAACCAACACACAGCCAATCACCATTGGCTATAGTGATTGGCCTGGCTGGGTTGCTTGGCAAGTTGCAATTGAAAAGGGGTGGTTAAAGGATGCAGGCTTGAATGTTGAATTTAAGTGGTTCGATTATTCGGCATCTATTAACGCATTCTCAGCGAACCAATTAGATGCAATCTCAGTATCGAATGGGGACAATTTGGTCATTGCTTCTGGAGGAACCAAGGGCGTAATGATTATGGCCACTGATTATTCTGCTGGAAATGACGTTATTATTGCGAAAGATGGGATCAACTCAATTTCAGATTTGAAAGGGAAATCAATTGCTGTTGAAAAAGGGCTAGTTGATCATCATTTGTTATCTACCGCGTTAAGTGATTATAAAATTCAAGCGACTGATGTGACTTTAGTAAATGCTGTTACCAATGAGCTCCCTCAAGTATTTTCAAGTCCCGATGTTGCAGCAATTGCTGTATGGCAACCCGTTGCAAATCAGGCTTTGAAAGCTGTTGCGGGTTCTAAAATTATTTATAGTTCTAAAGACAAACCTGGTTTGATTTATGACACTTTAACGGTGAATACGGCACATCTATCCTCACATAAAGAAGATTGGAAAAAAATCATACAAGTATGGGATAAAACCGTTAAATACATCAATGATCCGGCAACGCGTGATGATGCAGTCAAAATCATGGCAAAACGTGTTGGTGTTGAACCAGCTCAATATTTACAATTTATAGATGGAACACATTTACTGGATATAGATGCGAACAAGAAAGTCTTTGCCAAAGGCAATGGGTTAGATTCGATTTATGGTTCAACATATTTTGTGAATGAGTTTAACGTCAAAAATGGTGTGTATAGCACGAAGGTAGATGTTGATGGTGTGATCTTTCCTGAATTGGTCGAAGGTCTGAAATAATACAAATAATTTTTAAGAGGCTTTCTTTAAAAGAAAGCCTCTTTTGTATTTGAGGGTGATGTATTAAAACACTTTCTTTATCAATGACACATACTTCAAGTTTAATCCTGATATAGTGTGATCATTTCCGCTCAGACAAAAGAAAATTCAAGTAATATGACAGCTCTAAGACATTCATCATCTATTCGGATTTCTTGTAGTGAGGGACTTGGCTCATTGGCATCGGAAATCGTAAAGTCTATCTATAGTCTGGCTCAAATATTGATTTGATTTGGCTTTCTGGCTATTGCACTTCAGTTGGGTAAATTAGCTCATGCATGGGCTTTTTGGTAACAACATTAGGGGCATTTTGGGGTCAATCTTAACTTAGATCAAAAACCTCTTTGTTGTCTGCTTTATTTGGAATTTTTGCAAGTTCTGATCATTCTAAGGTTTCCGTACGTCCTTCACCAAGAGAGGGTCTAGCCTCAATGTTTAATCCCAAAGCTCTCCGTATACTCTTTCACTTTTTCTTCAAGTGGCAAAGCAGAAAGCTTTTTGCTTGATGTTTAAGTTTGTCAATTTTAGATCCTAAAAAACTTTTGTGTTTTGACCTAAACGCATAAAATTTGAGAAGAAAGATGCAACTAGGCATCGGGTTAGATTTCAGTACTTTTTGAAAAAACATTAATGATGATGATTCCTATGACCATAAAGGCTAAACCTAACAATGCAGGCGCATCGAGATTTTGCTTGTAGTAAACCCAACCAATGAAGGAAATTAGGATAATGCCTGCTCCAGACCATAGCGCATAAGTGATTCCCACAGGAACAGTTTTCATGGTCAGTGCAAGGAAATAAATTGCAACTAAATAACCCACCACTGTAATTGAGGCGGGTAACCATTGAGTAAATCCGTCAGAAGCTTTAAGAGCAGAAGTTGCAATGACCTCAGCCACAATAGCAATACATAAATATAGATATGACATATCTGATCAGCTCCTTACTTCACATGACTAACTTTCGTCATACGTGGGATGACAGGTAACTCAGCCAAAGCAGGGTCAAGCTCATCTTCATCAGCATGGACAAGTCGATCTACATGTTTGCGTAGTTCTTTAAACTCAGTTGTTTGCATTAAATCTTGATGTCGCGGTCGAGGTAAATTGACCTCAATAATTTCTTTAATTTCCCCAGGATTTGCTTTTAAGGCAACAATACGATCGGCCAACAATATAGCTTCATCCATGTCATGTGTCACAAAGATGATAGTGATATCAATGTTTTGCCATAGATCTAGCAGATGCCTCTGCATTTTTTGACGAGTATGCGGGTCAAGCGCGCCAAATGGTTCATCCATCAGCAGAATCTTGGGTTCATTGACTAATGCGCGGGCAATAGCGACACGTTGTTTCATACCACCAGATAGTTGATGTGGATATTGGTTTTCATATTTTTCTAAGCCAATAATATTAATCCATTCCCGTGCAGCCGCTTCAGCCGATGCCTGACTTGCACCTTTCATCAGTGGCCCAAACATGACATTTTCCTTTACTGTTTTCCATGGGAATAAAGTGTAGCCTTGAAACACCATGCCGCGCTCAGGGCTTGGACCTGAAATAGGTTGCCCATCTACTAGCAGTTCACCACTGCTATAAGGATCTAAACCTGCCACAACTCGGCTAAAGGTTGATTTCCCACAGCCTGATGGACCAATCACACAGATCAATTCACGCTTATGAATTTTCAGATCTAATTGATTTAAAATTGTGCGCGAGCTTTTACCATGCTGAAAGATTTGGCTTAGCTGTTTGGCTTCTAAGATGACAGGGCGTTGATAAATTTGATTAAAATACTCACGAGCATTAAATTCTGTAGTTCCCATTATTTTGCTCCTACTTTCCATTTAAAAAGATGTTGTCCTAGCTTCATTAAAATTACATCGCAGAGCAATCCAATCACACCAATAATCAAAATAGCTGCAAAAACGTTGTCGAAGTGTTGATAGCGAGCTTGTTGGGTGATAAACCAGGTAATGCCAGATGTTGCGCCAATTAACTCAGAAACGATCAAATAGGTCCAAGCCCAGCCGAGTAATACACGTTGATTTTGATAAATATCAGGTAATGCTGCAGGGATAATGACGTGAAACAGGCTTTTCATTTTATTTGTTCCGAGTGTATAACCCGCTTCGATCAGTCCCTGATCAACCATCCGAGTGGTATTGGCAATAATTAGAATTTGTTGAAACAGTGTCCCAATCACAATAATGGCAATTTTCGGTGCATCATTTATGCCGAGAATTGCTACGGCTAATGCACCAAATGCAGGGGCTGGTAGATAACGGAAAAACTCAACAAAGGGTTCAGCAAGTTTTGAGATAGTGCTTGAGAAGCCACAAAGAATTCCAAGTGGAACCCCAATAATTGATGAAATAAAAAATGCAGTGAATACGATTTTGACACTATGCCAGAGACTTTGATGTAACCATGGCGCATCAGCCTGTGCTGGAGCCGTCGTAAAAGATGTCACTAAAGCTTTCACCACCTCATGTGGGGCTGGTAAGTAGATTGGGTTAACCAGTTTACCTTGAGGAACGGCTAAGTCATGATCAACTGCATTTTGTGCTTCATGATAAAACACAGCTTTATCAACACGGCTTCCTTCTTGTAAAAACGGCACACTACCAGAATCTGTAATTTGTACTTGCGGATGCCAGATAAATGGTAAATAACTTACTGCACACCAAATGAGCATTGGTATTAAAAATGATCCTAAGCTGAGCAAAAATTTGCTTTTAGGACTGAGTTCTCGTGTGATGTAACCCATATTTTCCTAGCCCCAATATTACTTTTTTAATAAAACGTAATACTATTAAGCAAAATAGATGCCAAGCTTTGAGATGGGTTTTATCTGCATATTTTCATTTTAAGCCTGTTTCAATCATGAGTTTTTCATTTAACCCAGTAAATAAGCAAAGCCTTTGGCATAAATATGTTTTAAAATGTGCTATTGATAGACTGATGCTCAAAAGGGGCTGCATCGCATGGCACAAAAGTCACAACAATCTGCACTGAACGAATTGATTGCAGAACAAAAACTACTTTGTGAAGAATTTGACTCTGCTTATGTTGAAGTAAAAGGTGATGATGTCGTAGCTGTCGCTGTGCATACTTTAAATCAAGAACCCATTGTTGGTTTACGTAAAAAGCCTGAAACTGAGGAGAATGTTGCTTGGTTTATTTATGGTGGTGAATTGGGTGAAGGGCAAGACTTTTTTACAACCATGACTGTACGAGAGTTACAAGATATTTTGCCAGATGTACTTCCGTACTTGGCTCTAAGTGAAGGTTACCGTTTTATGATTGATGGTGATGACTATGAAGACGTTTGGAAAGAAGGCGATGAGTCTTAAGACATGAAAAAACAGACATGGACGTTGCTTAGTTTTTCGTTATTTTTATTATCGCTTCTATCAACCCAGAGTTATGCAGAAACAATAAAACTGACTCAGGCGCAATATGACCAGAAAATGGCTGAATATACCGCAACGGTGAATTCGACTAAAACTGTTCTAGATTCAAAAGATAACCAAGCAACTGCAACAGAGATGAAAACTGCATTTTGTCAGCGTATGGATGCTTATCATCAAATTGCTGCGCTGTCCAAGGCCAATATTGAGTTAAGTACAGCACCTGTAATGTTGATGGTGGCCAACCGTTATCTTGAACAGCAAGAGAAAAGCTTAACTGATAGCGGAATGAATGAAAGTGCTTTTTGCCCAACGGCTAAAGCTTTAAAACTTGAAGATACGAAACGAGTCAAAAGTAAAGTAACTCAATAAGACAACACGGAATTAGCGCAGATATTAAGATCTAATTTATTGTTTCAGTGTGCTGTATAAATAGACAATGTGCCCGATTGTGTTAAGATAAATAAAATCAACCATCGTTTGAGTAGGAGTTGGTGTATGGCAGCTTATACCGACATTAAAGCAGGCAAATATGAGGATGATATGATTCCTAAACTTGCTATTCATGCTTTTCATGATGCTTTTTTAAAGGCAACTACGCGTTCGTCTGTGGTTTATGCAAAAGCTGAGCAATTGGTTGAGCGTGATATTCACGGTAATGAAACTGTTTTACAGGACTTAAGTAGTGCTTATGTCGATGTAGGCGTTTTACCGACACTGACACGTAAAAAGAAACGCGTAACTGTATAGATTGATATGCCACCTCGACAACCTAGAATAAGAATGTTTGCAGGGCCGAATGGTTCTGGTAAAAGCACTGTTAAAGATTACCTCTTGCCCCAACATATTGGGGCATATTTAAATGCAGATGAACTCGAACAAAATTTAAGACAAAGCCAACGCCTTGATTTATTGCATTATCATCCTTCCTTAAAAGCATCAGAGTTGGTCACTTTTTTAAAAAGTAAGAAACGTCCTCAAGCGGGACAGTTCGTGACTTTACTTGCGCATGAACCAATTGTGCTAGATGAATGGAAGATTGAGTTTAAAACCGAAGAAATCGACTCTTATCTCTGTGCACGCATTATTGATTATATTCGGTTTGAGTTTCTGCGCTTAAAAGTCAGTTTTACTTTTGAGACGGTAATGTCGCATATCTCTAAAGTTGAATTTCTCCGGGAAGCGAAACGTCAGGGTTATAAAACCTATCTATATTATGTTTCAACAGTAGATCCACAAATCAATATTGCTCGAGTCAAGTATCGCGTCAGTGTAGGCGGACATCCAGTTCCTGAACAGAAAATTATTGAACGTTACTACCGTAGTATGGATCTGCTCATGCAAGCCGTAGAATGCTGCGATCGAGCCTACTTGTTTGATAACTCTTCTGACGGTATACAAGCGTCTTTTCTTGCAGAAATAGAAGCAGCTGAAACCTTAAAAATGAATGCCGCCGTGTCTAAGCTACCAAGATGGTTTGCAGAACGCGTATTATCAGAATTCCAATAAACTGCTTAGAAAAAGAGTCAATTATTTCATTACTTTTCATATATCTACCTACATAAAAATATAATCAAACGTCGTAAATGTGTTTCATAAACCTAAAATAATGATCATGATGTAGAAATGTACCCATAACTCTACTCAGTTTCTTTAAATGAAAACTATAATGAAATAAAACGAGATAAGTTAAGTATTTCTAATCTAAAAAAAGGTCGAATAGAAAATCTCTCGGGGATATATTCAAGCTTTTTACGCTATTGTGAAGAATAACTATGTAAAAGAAATGGTTTAAGTTGTCAGCTGAAGTGTTAAAAATTTGGATAATGGACTAGCAGACTTCATTGAGCTATCCCAAGGTAGATGGATGCTCCTGTAAACAGCTGTTATATGTAGGCATAGCATGATTAGATACAAAGTACGCTTGATTATTTCTATATTTTATATATTATAAAAATATATATTATATAGGTGATTGCCAATGCACGATTTTGCGTGGTCTTTTCTAGGTGGAATATTCCTCGGCATCTCCGCCGTTGGATATTTATATACCAATGGACGAATTGCGGGAATTAGTGGTCTGGTCTCTCAAGTTTTAAACTTAAAGGGGATTATAAATACGCCTGCACTGTGGTTCTTATTGGGTCTGTTTATTATTCCGTTTATATACGCAGCTTTTGTTCAACCTGATATTCATATGGAAGCGACACCTTTCATGTTAATTATTGCGGGCGTATTGGTAGGTTTTGGCACTCGTTTAGGCTCGGGTTGTACCAGTGGGCATGGTATTTGCGGTATTAGTCGCTTATCCAAACGTTCAATCATCGCTACGATTAGTTTTATGTTCGCAGGCTTTATCACTGTGTATATCGTTCGACATATGCTTGGAGCAATCTAAAATGAGAAATGTTTGGGCATTCATTTGGGGCGGATTATTTTCAATCGGTCTCATGCTATCAGGAATGTCGAATCCTGCAAAGGTGATTGGTTTTTTAGATATTTTCGGGCAGTGGGATGCCAGCCTAGCTTTTGTGATGATGGGTGCAATTGCAGTTGCATTTATTCCTTTTCAGAACGCTGTACGTCAGTCACACCCACAAACCTTTTATGGTGAAGTCATACAACTGCCTAAAAATACGAAAATCGACAGAAAACTGATTATCGGAAGTCTGTTATTCGGTATAGGCTGGGGAATTGCGGGAATTTGTCCTGCACCGAGTTTCACTTTGATTGGGTTGGGGTATTATCAAGCGATCTATTTTGTAATTGCGATGTTCATAGGCGTGTTGCTACACCGTAAAGTGATGGAGTAATATCATGATGCAAACAGCTCAAGTCAAAGCCTTTTTTGACTCTGCAACTAACACCTTTAGTTATGTGGTGAGTGATCCAGAAACTCAGCGCTGCGCCGTGATTGATAGTGTGCTGGATTATGATGCAGCATCGGCAAAGACTAATACAGAGCAGGCTGATTTAATCATTAGTTATATTCAAGAAAATAGCCTAAGCGTAGACTGGATTTTAGAAACACATGTGCATGCGGATCATTTAAGTGCTGCACAGTACTTAAAGCAAAGACTAGGTGGAAAAACTGCTATTAGCCATAAGATTGAGATCGTACAACAAACTTTTGGTGAGATTTATCACTTAGATATTAAGAGTTTAAATGCTACGCAGTCATTTGATTACCTTTTTGCAGATCATGAGACATTTTTGATAGGCAACATAAAAGCATATAACCTTCCAACCCCTGGCCATACACCAGCGTGTTTAAGCTATGTCATTGGCGATGCTGTTTTCGTAGGGGATACCTTGTTTATGCCTGACTACGGCACAGCACGTTGCGACTTTCCTAAGGGAAGTGCAGCAACGTTATTTGACTCAGTGAGAACTTTGTACACATTGCCAGATCAAATGCGGATGTTCTTATGCCATGACTATTTGCCAGAGGGCCGGGATCATTATCAATATGAAACGTCCGTTTCAGTACAAAAACATGAAAATATTCATATTAATACCGAAACACAGAAAGTTAATTTTATCGAAATGCGCAATCGCCGTGATGCAACTTTAAGTATGCCAAAATTGATCTTGCCAGCCATTCAAATCAATATGTTTGCAGGAAAATTTCCTAAACCTGAAGAAAATGGTGTTTCTTACTTAAAAATTCCGCTGAATTATTTTTAAAACCGAAATTTGACTTAAAAATTTAAGCTGATATTAGACACAATACAT